>JAEVYR010000388.1 GCA_023392645.1 Chloroflexota bacterium
TCGCTGTCGGCATTAGCACCTTCCCGTCGACGTTGGCGGGGGGTTGCTGGAGCTTCATCGGGCCGTTCCCTCTGCTCCTCTGGATGAGTCGGTTCAGATTCAGTTGTTGAGGACCACTCTACGGGCCGGGTCACGCTCCGTCAACCCCTTGCGTGAAATTGCTCACGAGCCATCCACGGCGGTTGCCTGCCTCAGCTCGAGCGCGAATGTCCGGCAGACCCACGCCCTCGCCGGTCTGCCGGTGCCCGTTGGGTTGGCGGCGATATGCGCTACTCCGCGATCTCGAAGATGGTCTCGATCTCGACCGGGACCTCGCTCGGCAGCGCCTGCATGCCGACCGCCGAGCGGGCGTGCTTGCCCTTGTCGCCAAAGACCTCGTAGTAGAACTCGCTGGCGCCGTGAACGACCTGCGGCGTCTCGGCGAAGCCCGGCGCGGCGTTGACCATGCCGAGTACCTTCACCACGCGCGTGATCTTCGACAGATCGCCGAGCACGGCCTTCGCGATCGCGAGCTGCTGCACGGCGCAGTCGCGCGCGGCGGCATAGCCCTCCTCGGTGGTGTAGACGTCGCCGACGCGGCCCTTCAGTGACTTGTCGCCGGGCGTCGAGCCGCAGGCGTAGAGCAGGTTGCCGGTGACGACGCCCAGCGCGACCGCCGGGTGGAACGGCTTCGCCTCCGGCAGCTCGATGCCCATTTCCTTCAACTTCTCTTCGGGGGTCATGAGGGTCCTTTCCGTGATGATGCAAACATGCGAATGCGCGCGCTTCGCGCACGAAGGGCGGACGACTCCATCGGAGGTCCGCCCCTACGGTCCGTGATTGCGCCGGCGGTGTCAAACCGGCGCGACGGCAGATCAGGCAAGCAGCTCGCGGATGGCGGTCAGCACGATCGCGTCCTGGCCCGGCTCCAGCGTCTGCGGGTTCAGGGCAACCTGGTCTTCACCGATCTTCGACACGGAAATGCGCGGATTGCGGTCCCACAACGCGGCATGGAGCGCGTCGCGGTCGAGCTTCGCGCCCTCGCCGATGGTCACGATCGCGCGACCGTACGGCTGCCCGGCCTCGCTCGGGAACCCGCGCACGGCGGTCACGCCCGGGAGATCGCGCAGGCCATCGAGCCACATCTCGACCGTCGCCTCGTAGCCGGCGATGGTCGCCTCCTCGTCCTGCGCGAGCGACCATTCGACCGCGGCGAGGCAGCCGATCAGCTCCTCCTTGCCAACCTTGAACGGACGCCCCATCGAGTGGTTCGGGGAACCATTCGCGCGTACCGCCTCGACCAGGTCGGCACGACCGAGGACCAGCCCGCTCGACTGCGGGCCACGCAGCCCCTTGCCACCGCTGAACACGGCCAGGTCGGCGCCGAGATCGCGCGTGAAGTGCCAGAGGTTACTGATGCGCGGAATTTGCGCTGCCGCGTCGACGATGACATTCACGCCGCGCTTCTTGCCGATCGCGATCACCTGCTCGATCGGCAGCGCCCCCGCGCCGAAGTGCCCGCCGGCGAACCACAGGATCGCCGCTGTGCGGTCGGTGATCGCCGCCTCCAGCGCCTCCTCGGTGTTTTCGATCTCGACCATCGTTGCGCCGGTCATCCGGGCGGAGAAGTCGTACCCGTTGCGCTGCACGCGCTGGATCACGACCTCGTTCTTCGCGAAGCCCTCGACCTTCGGCAGCCGGCCGATCAGCTGGGCGTCGGTGCCGGTCATCGACGCCGCGACGGCCAGGGCGATCCCGGCGGCCGCGCCGGAGGAGACGTAGGCGGCTTCGTTGTGGGTCAGCTCGGCGATCCGCGCGCCCACCTTGCGCTGCAGCTCGTGCAGGTCGACGAAGGTGGCGGCCGCCTCGACCATCGCCGTCCGCACTTCGGGCGGCATCAGCGAGCCGCCCAGCGCCGTCAGCGTTGCCGCGGCGTTGATCACCGGACGGGAGTCGAGCTCCGCCAGCCACTCGCGTGCCGTCTCGGTGTCGCGATGCTCCGTCAGCGCCATGGTCCTCGCTCCTCTCCCTGCCAGGTGCGGGCGACCGGCTCGGCGCCGAGCTGCCCCGCCATCCAGGCATCGTTGGCATCGTGGTCGGTCTGCCCTTCGTGGGTCACATCGTAATACGTAATTTCGGAGGACAGGCCCGCTACCAGCGGTGCCAGCCAGGCGTCATCGGCGAAGCGGCTCTCCTGGTCCCGGTTGATCTGCACCGCCGCGGTGACGCGATCGGCCTGGAACCGAGGATCGACCAGCGCGAGTGTCCGTTCGACCGCCTCGCGGCGATCGGGGTAGGTCCACCGGTAGTCGTTGATCTCCTCGAACGGGTAGGCGTCGGTGCCGTCGGCCATCTCGGCGAGGCGATACCAGAAGGGCGCGGTCACCTGCACCGCCGCGGCGCCGGGCCGGCGCGCGTTGAGCAGCAGGCCGGCGTCGTTGCCCGCAATGCCGATGCGGTCCGCGTCGACGGCGGGATGGTCGCGCAGCACCTCGTAGGCGCGGAGCATGTCGGCCATCACGCCCCGGAAGATCCATGCATCAGGGTCATCGATCCCCTCCGTGAGGTGGCCGGGATAGGCGGCGGCGTAGGGCTTGTCCGCGCCGCGCTGCCCGCGCGTCTTCATCGTCATCGTCACGAACCGACGGCGCAGGTCGACATGGGCCGGCGTGACGACGCTGGCGTAGGCCGCCGGCGCGACGAGCGCGGGGAACGGCCCCTCTCCCGACGGCACGCTCAGCCAGGCGGCGATCGGGTAGCTGCCGATGCTCGTCATGCGGACGGTGTAGACGGTCGCGTCGTCGTTCGACTGCAGCGGCGCGACGGTGAACTCGGGATTGGCCGGCAGCGCGGCCAGCTCGGCGTCGATGCCGTCCCACCAGGCGTCGAGCGTCTCGGGCCGGGCGGTGTGTTCCATTTCGGCGGTCTCGGTCATGTCACCCTCCCCTACCCGACCGTCATCTGGGCGCGATGCTCGGTGGCGGCGGGTCGCAGGTGCCCGGCGAGGAACGCCTCGACCTCCCGCATCTCCCAGTAGTTGCCGGCGTCGTGGCCGCAGCGCTCCCAGGTGTGCAGCGTCGTCTCGCCCGGCAGCGCGTTTTTCAGCGCGAACGCCGTTTCCGGCGGGCAGACATCGTCGCACAGCCCGGCGTAGATCAGCATCGGCGCCGTGACCCGTTCGGCGAGGTTGAGGCAGTCGAAATAGGTCAGCGTTTCCCGCGCCTGCTCCTTCCGCTCGGGGTAGAGCCGGAAGTACTCGTTCATCTCCTCGTACGGATAGGAGTCGGTCAGCTCGGCGCTGTCCATGTACCCGGTGAGGTACGGCGCGCCCGCCGCGCCGCAGGTGACGACGTCGGGCCGCAACGCGGCGGAGACGATGGTGAGCGCCCCGCCCTGGCTGCTGCCGTGGACGCCGATGCGGCTGTGGTCGACCTCGTCCCGCGTCAGCAGGAAGTCGATCGCCCGGAGCGCGTCGCAATAGAAGCCGCGATAGCCGTAGGTGTTGCGATCGACGATGCGGTCGATCAGCAGGCCCGGGTATCCGGGGTTGTACTGGGCGTTCGAGCGCAGCTTCCCGCGCGGGGCGACCCCGACGGCGGCGTAACCCATCTTCGCCCACGACTTCGGCAGCGTCGGCTCGGAGACGTAGCCGGGCACGATCGAGAGCCCGGGGTACGGGCCGGCAATATGGCTTTCGCGCGGGCGGCAGTACCACCCGGCAATGCGAACGTTGCCGAGGCTCGTGTAGTGGATCTCGAACACCTCGACCTCGTCGGTCGAGCGCATCGGCACCGGCGTCAGCTCCGGGTCGAGCGGGATGGCGTCGAGCTCGGCAAGCGTCTGGTCCCAAAAGGCGTCGAAATCCGGCGGCCGGGAGATGCTGGACTGGTAGTCCTCGGCTCGCCCTCTGGTGGACACGGAGAAATCCTTTCGCGATGCGGCACGGTCTAAAAGCGTTGCGGCACTTTCGCCCGGTTCCGGCGCCGTGGCAAGTGATCCCGTAACGTCGGCCCGGTGCCGGTCAATGTTCACGGGCCGCCACAGGGGCGGCACCAGGGGTCGGTTCCTGCCGGGTCAAAACTGCTGCGAGCGCACGTGCAGCGGCGTCGGATTGTCGTGCTGATCCTGCTCCCAGCTCGGCCAGCCACGGCCGCTGGGGTTGTACGCGATCTCCCCACCGTAGAAGGTCATCTCGCACCGCAGCCGCTGGCTGCCCGCCATCGTGGTGCGCTCGCAGTCGACGAAGGTGAAGTCGCCCTCGTCCAGCGCCAACACGGCGACGTCGGCCCGCGCGCCGGGCG
>JAEVYR010000417.1 GCA_023392645.1 Chloroflexota bacterium
AGCACGACGCGGCCGGGGTAATTGCTGCCGATCCACATCACCTGCCCGGCGTGGACGGCGATCACCTCGGCACCGGCGGTGTCGGCGTTGGCGTCGCGGTACCAATCCTCCGCGGTATGCCACCAACCGGGGTTGAACCAGGTGTTTTCGCACGCAAAGCCATCACGGATGACGAAGCCGTCGCCTGGAGCGCCGCCGGGCTCGCGAATCGGCAGCGACCATGCATTATCGCTGTCCTGCCGCGCCGTCGCGATCCCCGGCGCGACGGCGAGCGCCATCGCGCCGCCGATGAGCTGTCGCCGGGAGATGGGCGTCATGTCGCGGCCCTCCTTGTGGCATCGGTTTCGGGGACTCGGGCTGCCTGCCCCCAGCATACTCTGCACGGGCACAGATCCGGCGTTGGAGAGGCGCCCGCGCCGCAGGGCACGACGATCGCATCGCCCGAGGTGTCAGCCGTTCTCGTTGCGGAGTCGCGGGTCGAGGGCGTCGCGAAGACCGTCCCCGAGGAGGTTGAACCCGAGCACCGTCAACGCGATCGCGATGCCGGGGAAGATCGCCGCCCACGGCGCGAGCTGGAGGAAGCCGTAGGAACTCGACACCATCGACCCCCAGGACGGCGACGGCGGCTTGTTGCCGAGTCCGAGAAAGGCCAGCGATGCCTCCGCCAGCACCGCATAGGCGAAGTTGAGCGAAGCGTGAACGATCAGCGGCGCGGTCACATTCGGCAACACGTGCCGCCACATCACCCGGGGCGTCGAATTGCCGACCGAGATCGCCGCCTCGACGTAGGTCGTGCGTCGCACCGTCAACACCGAGCCGCGAATCACCCGCATGAAGGTCGGCGCGTTGACGATGCCGATCGCGATCATCACGTTTCCGAGCGAGTTGCCGAGCATCGCCATGATCGCGATCGCCAGCAGGATCGTCGGGAACGAATAGAGCACATCCATCAGCAACGATGAGATGTTGTCGATCCAGCCGCCGAAGTACCCGGCCACCAGCCCGATCGCGATGCCGATCAGCGCGGAGATGCCGACCGCGATCACGCCGACCTGGAACGAGATGCGCGCGCCATACAGCAACCGGCTGAAGATGTCGCGACCGAACTCGTCGTTGCCGAACCAGAACTTCGCGCTCGGTCCCTGCAACCGATACTCGGGGAACTGCTCGGTCGCGCCGTTCGGCGCCACAAACGGCCCGATGATGGCGACAATCGCGAAGAACCCGACAATCACCAGGCCGATCACGGCGAGCCGTTGCCGCAGCACGCCCGCCCAGAGGCCACGGCGCTTGCTTCCGCCATGCCCGTTGTCTTCGATCGCGCTGGAGGCGAGGACCACCGATTCAGTTTTCGCCATCGCCGCCGTCCCCTCGCTCCGGGTTGCATGCTCGCATCGTCGCGCTCCCCTACCGCGTCCGCAGGCGCGGATCGAGGAAGGCGTAGGTGATGTCCACGATGAGGCTGACGATGACGAAGATCGTCGCCATCACCAGCACGACACTCTGCACCACCGGGTAGTCGCGGTTGGAGATCGCCTCGTAGATGTACCGGCCGACCCCCGGCAACCCGAAGATCTGCTCGACGATGACGGTGCCGCCCAACAGGGCCGCGACCTGGATGCCGGCGATCGTGAGGATGGGGATGCCCGCGTTCGGCAGGATATGACGCAGGAGCACCCGACGCTGCGGCAGCCCCTTGGCCCGGGCGACGCGGACGTACTCCTGCCCGACCACCTCCAGCACCGACGAGCGTGTGAACCGCATCAGGATCGCCATGAAGGGCAGGGCGAGGCTGATCGCCGGGAGAATCATCGTCTTTAGGTTTTCCACCGGGTCTTCCGTGAACGGCGTATAGCCAACCGGCGGCAGCCAACGCAGCTTGAACGAGAAGATCAACACCAGCACGGTCGCGAGCAGGAAGTTCGGCACCGAAATGCCGATCATGGTGAACCCGGTCGTCATCCAGTCGAAGCGCGTGTTGCGCCGCATCGCCGCCGCCACGCCGAGCACGAGCGCCGGGATCGCGCCGATGATCGCCGCGAGGATGGTCAGCTCGGCGGTCACCGGCAGGCGCAACCCCAGCTCCTGCGTCAGCGGGCGCTTGGTCCGCAACGACGCGCCGAGGTCGCCCTGCACCACATGGCCCATCCACTTCAGGTATTGCACCGGCAGCGATTGATCGAGCCCGTAGGAGCGGCGGATGTTCTCGATCTGCTCCGGCGTCGCGCGCTGGTCGAAACCGATCAGCACGCGCACCGGATCGCCGGGGATCGAGCGTACGATGATGAAGGTGACCAGCGACACCCCGATCAGGATCGGGATCATCAGCAGTACCCGGTTGATGATGAACTTCAGCATCCGCTCGCCCGATCCATCGTGCCGGTCCGGCCGCTAGCTTTCGTCGATCCAGGCGTCGCGCGCGCCCCGCATGCTCTGCGAGAGGTAGTGCGTCCAGCCCTTGACCCGGTCGCCGACACCCTCGTTGCCGCGGGAGGTGAACAGGTTCACCCACGGCGCGTCCTGCACGACCATGTCCTGGATCTTCCGGTAAATCTCGGCCCGCGCCTCCTGGTCCTGGGTCGCCAGGCCGTCGGCGATGAGTTGGTCCATCTCGGGACTGCTGTAGCCGGCGGTGTTGTTCGGCTCATCGCTGCCGAACGACTGCTGCACCATGTCGTTCGGGTCCTGATAGCCGACCGAGCCCATCACGGCGATGTCGAAATCGTAGTCATAGTACCGCGCGATGTAGATCGCGTTTTCCTCCTGCTCGATCTCCGACTCGATCCCCATCTGCCGCAACTGCTCCTGCACCACGACCGACGTGTTGGAGAGGTAGGAGTACTGCGCCCAGGTCAGCAGGCCAATCACCTGATCCGAGGGCCAGCCGAGCTCCTGCAGCGTCGCCGTGGCCGCCTCCGGGTCGCCGTCGCCGGGCAGCTCGGGATAGCCGAACCAGAACGTCTCCGGGAAGATGCCGAGCAGCGGATCGCCGTGCCCGAAGACCGCCGCGTCGATGATGGGCTGGCGCTGGATGCCGCTGGCGATCGCCTGGCGAATCTCGGGGCGGTCGAAGGGCTCCCGGCGCGTGTTGAAGACGAACCAGCGCAGGTTCGTCGTGGTGCCGCCTTCCAACCGGACACCGTCGCTCTGCTCGATAATCTCGTAGTCCTTGTGCGGCGCCTGCTCGATGACATCGACCGTGCCCGACACGAGCGCCGTGGTGCGGGCGGTGTCGTCGGGGATGATCTGCAATTCGAGCTCATCGACATACGGCTTCGGCGCGTTCCAGTAATCTGGATTGCGCTCATAGGTCACGGCCGTGTTGGGCACGTATTCGATGAACTTGAACGGCCCGGTGCCGACCATCGTCTGGCTCAGGCCGCCCTCGGCCTCGACCGCTTCCTGCGGCACGATCACGAACCCGCGCCGGCAGAGCCCCTGCAGGAACGAGGCGTTCGCCTCGGTGAGCGTGAACACCACCGTCGCGGCGTCCGTCGCCTCGACCGTGTCGAGATCTTCGAGATAGGTGACGTATGGCGACGCCGTGTCCGGGTTTCGCACCCGGTCGAAGGTGTAGACGACATCGTCCGCGGTCATCTCGCGGCCGTTGTGGAACAGCACGCCCTGGCGAATCTTGAAGGTGAGGGTCAGCCCGTCGTCGGAAATCTCCCATGACTCCGCCAGCGCCGCCTGCGGGAGCAGGTCGGGCCCCTCCTGCACCAGCCCCTCGTAGACCATGTCGGTGGCGACCTGCGCCGCGTTCAGCGTCGACAGGTGCGGGTCCAGCTCGGTCGGGTCGCCCTGCACGCCGATCTTGAGGGTGCCGCCCGAGACCGGCTCCCCCTCGTCAGCGTCCTGCGCGGCGGCCGGGAACGGAGCGAGGGCCGCCGTGGCGACCAGTCCCGCGCCGATCACGAGCTCGCGTCGATCCATCGTGCCCCGGGTCACCATGCGTTCCAATCGATCCGCCTTCATCTCCATCCCTCCCCAATTGCCGTCGACAGCTCTACCAGTGCCTGACTGCATTCAATCATGGTTCGCGGGCGCTGTCGTCATGGCGCGCGATGGAGGAGCCGGCGTCAGGCCGTCCATGACGATGCGACGCAGGTCGCGAAGCAGACCGCGGCCCTACGACTCCAGCCAGGTTTCCGCCAGCCCGAACAAGCCTCCGCTCAGGTAGTGCGTGAATCCCTGAACCCGCGCCGACGCGCCCTCGAACGACGACGACGTGTAGAGGTTGATCCACGGCGCGTCGTCGATGATCAGTTGCTGGATCTCCTGATAGATGCCGGCGCGCTCGTCGCGATCCTGGGTGCTCAGACCTCGGTCGATCAGGGCGTCCATGTCGGCATTGGCGTACCCCGAGGTGTTGTTGGCCTCACCGGAATAGAAGTTTTGCTGGATGAAGTCGTTGGGGTCGACGTAGCCCGCCGCGCCCATCACGACCATGTCGAAATCGAAGGTGTAAAAGCGCTCGATGAGCGTCGCGTTCTCCTGCGGGTCGATCTCCGCGTCGATCCCCATCTGGCGCAACTGCTCCTGCACCACGATCGAGCTGCTCGACAGGAAGTCGTACTGCGACCAGGTCAGCAGACCCGGCGCGAACCCGTCCGGAAGCCCCAGGCTGGCCAGATCGGCCGCGGCGCCCTCGGGGTCAGCGGCTGGAATCTCGCCCTGATACCCGAACCAGAACGTCTCCGGATACATGCCGAGCAGTGGCTCGCCGTAGCCGAACACGGCCGCGTCGATGATCGGCTGGCGATCGATGCCCTTGGCGATGGCCCGCCGCACCTCCGGCCGGTCGAACGGCTCGCGCCGCGTGTTGAACACGATCCAGCGCAGGTTGGTGGTCTGCCCGCCGACCAGGCGAATCCCGTCCATGCCCTCCAGCAGCTCGATATCCTTGTGAGGCACGGCCTCGATCAGGTCGACCGCGCCCTGCACCAGCGCCGTCGTGCGGGCCGTGTCGTCCGGCACGATCTGGAGCTCGACGCCGTCAAGGTACGGTTTGGGCGCATCCCAGTAGCCGGCATTTCTCCCAAGCACGACGGAGGTGTTGGGGACGTAGCTGGTGAAGGTGAACGGCCCGGTGCCGACCATCGTCTGGCTCAGGCCGCCCTCGGCCTCGACCGCCTCCCGCGGCACGACGACGAGCCCGCGCCGGCCGAGCGCGGCCAGGAACGAGGCATCCGGCGCGTTCAGCGAGATGACGACGGTGCGGTCGTCGGGCGCCACGATGCCAGCGATGCGCGCCGTGTACGGCGACCACGGCGACGCGGTGTCCGGGCTCATCACCCGCTCGATACTGTAGACCACATCGCCGGCGACCAGCGCCCGGCCGTTGTGGAAGGTCACCCCGTCGCGCAGGTCGAAGGTATAGGTGAGCCCATCGTCGGAGATGGTCCAGGCGGTCGCCAGCGACGGTTGCGGCACGAGGTCCGGCCCGATTCGCACGAGCCCCTCGTAGACGAGATCCGCCACCAGCTCGGTCGCCGCCAGATTGGACAGGTGCGGGTCCAGCTCGGTGGGATCGCCCTGCACGCCTGCCTTGAGGGTGCTGCCGGGCACCGGGGTGGCGTCCGCGGCCGCCGGCGTCGCCTCCTGTGCCGAAACCCGCGACCCCAACGTCGCCATCGCCGCCAGGCTCGCGCCCCCGACGAACGCGCGCCGATCGATCATTCCGCCCTTGCCGCCAGCTCCCAATCGCATCATGTCACTCCATCGCGAAAAGACAGTCAATCATGCTGTCATTGAACCATGGCGCCGGCGAGTGACTGTTCGGGGATCCGGAAGGGAGGAGGGGTATGGGACGTCTCATACGACATCCGGGCGAATCGTTGAGGAAATGCTCGTACGGGAGGGGACAAGCCCCTCCCGCGTGTGGCCGCCCGTCCCCCCATCAGCGCATCGCCGAGTGATCACCCGGATTCCGTCTCATTCTCCGTGGGGAGGTTGTCGCGACTTCGCCCACATCGCGATCGCGGTGTGGGCGAAGGCATCCGGATTTACGGATTGCTGCGCGTCCTGGAGTGACGATCGAGCGTTGGCACGTGGCCCGAGCCCGGCCATACTTCGGCTCCGGGGCTTCGCCCCTGCGCTCAGCACAGGCTCGGGCCGGGCCCACCAGTCGCCCCGGGCCGGCTGGCTACTGCTGTTCCAACCAGACGCCGCGGATCGAGCGGTTCGACCCGGTCGGAATGTGGACATAGCCCTTGACGTAGCTCTTCATTGCCTCGTACTGGTCGGCGATGAAGAGGTTGATCCATGGCAGGTCTTCCAGCAGGATGCGCTGGATTTCGCCGTAAATCTCGGCGCGGGCATCCTGGTCGGTCGTCGCGATGCCATCGGCGATCAGCTGATCGACCTCGGGGTTGCTGTACCCCATGCCGTTGGATGCCTGGTCGGTGCCGAAATTCGACTGGATCACGTCGTTCGGATCGACGTAGGCGCTGGTGCCGGTCACGGAGAGATCCCAGTTGCCGGAGAAGTAGTTCTCAAGCAGCACCGCGTTCTCCTGGAGATCGACCTCGGCCTCGATGCCGATCTGGCGGAGCTGCTCCTGGATCACGATCGCCGCGTTCGACAGGAACGGGTATTGCGCCCACGACTGGATCTTGCAGGAAAAGCCATCGCCGACGCCGGCCTTCTCCAGCAGCGCCTTGGCGCCCTCGATGTCGACCGGCGGGATCTCCGACTCGATGCCGGCCCAGTAAGTGGGCGGGAAGATCACGTTCGTCGGCGTGCCGGCGCCGAACACGGCCGCGTCGACGATCGGCTGGCGGTCGATCACCATCGCCATCGCCTGGCGCACCTCGATTTTGTCGAATGGCTCGCGGGTCACGTTGACACCCATGTAGCGGATATTCGTGTTTTCCTTGCCGGTGACGTCGATCGATTCGTCATCCTCGAAGATCGTCAGGTCCTGCACTGGCGCGTACTCGATGATGTCGACGGTTCCCTGCACCAGCGCCGTGGTGCGGGCGGTATTGTCCGGGATCACCTGGATGAACAGCCCGTCGAGGTACGGCAGCGGCGCGTCCCAGTACTCGGCGTTGCGCTCCAGCGTCACCTCGGTATTGGGGACGTATTCGGCGAATTTGAACGGCCCGGTGCCGACCATGACCTGCATCAGGTCGCCGTTTTCCTCGACCACTTCCTTCGGCACGATCGCGATCGAGCCGCCCATCAACTTGGCGAGGAAGGAGGAATCGGCCGCCTTCAGGTTGATCTTGACCGTGGCGTCGTCCACGACCTCGATGGTGTCGATCGAGGAGAGCTCGTCGACGACCGGCGACGCCGTGGCCGGGTCCAGGATGCGCTCGTAGCTGTACTTGACGTCGTCGGCCACGAAGGCGCGCCCGTTGTGAAAGGTGACGCCCTGCCGCAGCGCGAAGGTGTAGCTGATGCCGTCGTCGGAGACCTCCCAGCTCTCGGCGAGCCCGGGAAGCGGCGCGAGCGTCTCATCGGTGGTGACGAGCGTCTCGTAGACGTGCTCGATCACGTGCCACGCGGCCGTGAGCGAAGTCTTGTGCGGATCGAGCTCGGCCGGGTCCGCCTGCACGCCAAGCTTGAGCGTGCCGCCGGTCACCGGCTCCGGCGTGGCATCCTACGCCGCCAGCGCGCCAACGCCGCCGGTGGCGCCGTGCAGCGCGATCATCGCCGGCAGCGAGAGCCCGAGCGCGCCGCCGCGCAGGATCGCCTCGCGGCGAGTGAGGCGGCCACGAGCGATCGCGTCCCGCAGCGCGCGGACCGTCGCCATCTCGGATCGATTGGTACGTACCTTGGACATTTCGGATACTCCTCGATGCTCCGGGCGCCGGCGCGGGCGGCGGGTGTCTCCGCCGCCATCCGGTCCTGCGCCAGGCGCGCATGCAGAATGTTTCGATCCCCAATGCCACGACGGAGTCAGCCCATCGTGATTGTGGAGAGTATGCGCACCAACGCGCGCGGCGCAAATGGCCGCTTTTGGCCAACTCGGCATCCGGTGGAACAACGTCCGCGATCGGGTCGATGCGTTCAGGCGTCGATACTGACCTCGTCGAGAGACCGGCCGGCGATGACGCCGAGGAGCCCAAGTCCCGCCAGGAACACCAACGCTGCCTCCGGGCCGAACCGGGCCAGCGCGCCGCTGATCGCGCCGGCCACCAGCAGCAACAGTCCCATCGCCGTGTTCGAGACCGCGACATACTCCGTGCGTTGGTCGCCGGTCGCCATGTCGACGACGTAGGTCTTGCGCGCCACGCGCACGCCGGTATGCGTCACCGTGAGGAGAAAATAGGCGGCGATGTAGAGCCAGC
Source organism: Chloroflexota bacterium (assembly GCA_023392645.1). Taxonomy (GTDB): domain Bacteria; phylum Chloroflexota; class Chloroflexia; order Thermomicrobiales; family UBA6265; genus JACCVC01. Next base: position 8,298 of record JAEVYR010000417.1, read on the forward strand.
TCGCGCCGGCGAGCGCGTCGAACCGCTCGGCCGCCAGCAGCGCGAGGATGATCGTCGATGCCGCCGCGGCCCCGGCGATCATCAGGGTCCGGCTGGAGCGATCGGCCAGGCGGCCGAACGGGCGACCGCCGATGATTCCCGCGAGCCCCGACGCAATCACGAACGGACCCAGCCCGCTCAGGCCGGCGCTGCCCTGGCTGGCGGCGAGCGAAACCACAAACGGCGGGCTCAGCGCCGACACCAGCAGCAGCGTTCGCACGACCACGAACCGCCGAAACGGCGCGTCGCCGGTCAGCAGCGCCCACGACCGGCCGACCCAGCTCTCATCGACGCCGGGTTCCTGCTCCTCACCCTCGGGCTCGCGAACGCGGGCATACACCGCGAGCGCGGCACCCCACGCCAGCGCCGCCGCACCCAGCAACCACGCCAGCACGTCGGTATTCGCGTCGCTCCCACCCCAGACGCGGATGGCGAGCCCGACCGTCACCGCGATGATGCCGGACACCAGCGTGGCGATGCCGTTGATGTCGCCACGCTGCCCTTTCGGAATCGTGCGGCCGAGGACGTCCTTCGATGCGATCGAGGTGAGCGCTCGCGACAGCGCGAATACGGCCAGCACCAGCAGGATCAACACGCCGGCGGTGGCGCCGGTCGCGGTCGCGGCGGTCACCGCCATCATCGCGACCGCGACGGACTGACCGGCGGCTCCCGCCACCCAGACCCATTTGCGCTGGCGCCGGCGCCGCAC
>JAEVYR010000421.1 GCA_023392645.1 Chloroflexota bacterium
TTCGGGAGGAGACTGCCCACTCCCGGCTCACCGGGAGATCGCGGCTACGACAGCACGGCCTCGCGCGCGCCCTCGGCATCGAATCCGACCGCCGGCGGCTGCGGGCAGCGCAACGGCTTGTCCTCGCGGTAGCCGAGCGCGTAGTCGGCCTGCAGGAGCTGGTGCACCTCGCGGGTGCCCTCATAGATCACCGCGCCGCGCGCGTTGCGCATGTACCGCTCGACCGGGTACTCGTTCGAGAAGCCGTACGAGCCGTGGACCTGGATCGCGTCATCCGCCGACTGCAGCGCGACATCGCAGGCGTACCACTTGGCGAGTGAGGTTTCCTTCGTGTTGCGGATACCCCTGTTCTTCAGCTCGGCGGCCTGCATCACCAGCAGCCGCGAGGCCGCTTCGCCGGCGACCATCTTGGCGATCATCTGCTTGACGAGCTGATGGTGACCGATCGTGACGCCGAAGGTCTCGCGCTCATTGGCGTACTTTACGCTCGCATCGAGGGCAGCACGGGTCAGCCCGACCGCGCCAGCCCCGACCGTGAAGCGGCCCTGGTCGATGCAGCTCATCGCGATCTTGAAGCCCTCGCCCTCCTCGCCGATCCGGTTCTCGGCCGGGACGCGGACGTTGTTGAAGGCCAGCTCGCCGGTGCTGCCGGCGCGAACGCCGAGCTTGCCCTTGATGTCGGCGGTGGTGAAGCCGTCCATGCCGCGCTCGATCATGAACGCGGTGAGGCCCCGGTGTTTCTTGCTGCGATCCATGCTGGCGAAGACGAGGAAGTTATCGGCCACGTTCGCCAGCGAGATCCACATCTTGGCGCCGTTGAGGATGTAGTCGTCACCGTCACGGACGACGGTCGATTCGATCGATCCGGCGTCGGAACCCGCGTTCGGCTCGGTCAGGCCGAAGGTGCCGATCTTCTCGCCCTTCGCCTGCGGCACCAGCCAGCGCTGCTTCTGCTCCTCGGTCCCCCACTGCCATAGCGGCAGGCTGTTGAGACCGACATGAACGCTCATGATCACCCGCAGGAAGGTGTCGACGTACTCCAGCTCCTCGCAGGCCAGGGCCAGGCTGACGTAGTCGAGTCCGAGACCGCCGTACTCTTCCGGGATGGGGATGCCGAGAATGCCGGCTTCGCCCATCTTCTCCAGAACCTCCGGGTGGAACTCGCCTTTCGCTTCCCACTCCTGGATGTGCGGAGCGACCTCGCGCTGCGCGAACTCGCGCACCATGTCGCGCACCTGCATCTGTTCTTCTGTCAACGAAAAGTCCATCGTGGTACCGGCGCCTTTCCCGAAACTGGGTGACTCAGCGAACTCCATTGTCCTGGAAGTATACGGCAGTTTGGGACTCGGTCCCGGCCGCGCCGCGCGGCCCCCGCGCGATCTCGCCAACGTGCAGCACGCGCGTTGAACGACCGTCCAGCGACCGCAACCGCAAGCCACCGTCGGGCATCAGGCCAGCAGCGATTCCGGTTATTGCCTCATCTGGCAGCAGCACCTCGACCGGCTCGCCGCGCAGAGCCATGCGAGCCTCCAGCAGCTCCCGCTCCGCCGCGGGCAATCCCCTTCCCGCAAGCGCGCCCGGCACCACGGCGTCCAGCTCGGCAACAAGCCGGTCGCGCACATCGGTGATGGTGACGCTGGCCCATTCGGTGAGGCAAGTCGCCGGCACATCCGGCGGCACGCTCGCGAGCGCGACGTTGATGCCGGTCCCGGCAATGACGATCGTTTCGCCGGCCATCGCGCGCCCCGTCAGCAGGATGCCCGCGACCTTGCGGCCGTCGATCAGCACGTCGTTGGGCCACTTGTAGGTGACCGGCGCATCCGGCGCCAGCGCCGAAATCGCCCTCATCACCGCCGCCGCCACGGCGGGCGAGAGCGCCGCCAGTTCGACCCCCTGCGGCACCCGGAGCAGCCATGACCCGAGAAACGCCGAGCCCGGCGGCGCCACCCACCGGCGTCCGAGGCGGCCCCGACCGGCGGTCTGCTCGCCGGCTTCGACCAGCGTGCCATGCGGCGCACCGTCGACGCCGAGCGCCATCGCGACATCCATCGTCGAGCCGACGCGGGGGTACCAGATCCGGACGCAGCCCAGCGCCGGCGCCGGTTCAGGCGCCATCGCGATCGGCGTCACGTTCGGTGCCGCTGGCGATGGCGTCCACCGCGCCGTTCGTCGCCGAACGGTCATCGTCGGTCAGCTTGGTGATGCGCAACTGGCGCACGCGGTGCCGCTCGACCTTGAGAATCTCGACCCGGACGCCCTCGGCATCGAAGGTGTCTCCCTGAATCGGCAGCCGCCCGAGATGCTTGTGCACGAACCCACCGAGCGTGCCGAAGTCGTCGTCCTCCTCGAAGCGGATGCGCAGGGCGTCCTCGACGTCCTCGATCGGCAGCCGGCCGTCCGCCAGCAGCACGTTGCCCGCGGTTTGCTCGAACAGCGGCACCTCGCTGTCGTACTCGTCCTGGATTTCGCCAACGATCTCTTCGAGGATGTCCTCGATCGTGACCAGCCCGGCGGTGCCACCGTACTCGTCGGCGACGATCGCGATGTGGATCCGGGCGCGCTTCAGCTCGGCGAAGAGGTCGTTGACCTTCTTCGACTCCGGCACGACGAACGCCGGCCGGATCAGGTCGAGCAGCGGAATTCGCCTGGTGGTGCCGATCACGAACGGCAGCAGGTCCTTGACGTACAGCACGCCGAGGATGCGGTCGATGGACCCGTGATAGACGGGGATGCGGGAGTGCCCGGCGTTGGTGATCGTGGTGATCAGCTCATTGGAGGGCACCGAACGCTCGACGGCGACGATATCGAGCCTGGGCACCATGATGTCGCGCACGGTCATGTTGTCGAGCTCGAGAATGCCGTCGATCATCTGGCGATCGACCTCGCCGATCTCTTCGAGATCGCGAATCCGGGTCGAGGGTCGGTTGTCCTCGATCTCCTCGATATCGTCGAGCGTCGCCGTGCCCGGCAGCCACGACCGCGTCAGGCGCACGCCGCGATCGACCAGCCACAAGAGCGGCGCGAACAGTTTCGCCAGCGTCTGGCCAAGGTTGACCACCTTGTCCAGCCGAGCCTCGATCGCCTGCTCCCCGAGCGCTCGGGGCAATACCTGACCGAGCACCAGGTAGATCCCGATGGCGACGACGATCGCCAGCCAGTCGTATCCCTCTCCGCCGGCGTCGTCGAAGACGTGCGTCAGCAACCCCGCGACGACGATCGCGGAGACGATCTGCACCAGCACCATCGCCGCGACGAGCCGGTGGCGCGGGTCGGAGGTCAGGCGGAAGCGCTGCCGCCCCCCGGTTTCGACGGGCATCCCCAACGCGGCGAGCACCCGCGACCGGCTGGTGCGCGTGACGACCGTCTCCACCATCGCCCCAATGCCGAGGAGCGCGGACACGATCACGACACCGGCGAGCGCCAACCAACCGTCCGAATCCACAATTACTTACTCCGATGGCGAGCGGCCTGGGCCCCTCGCCCAAATCACGTAAAGAGCGCGCTGATACTGAGACCCTTGTGCGTCCGGGTGATCGCTTCCGCCAGCAACGGCGCGACGGAGATCACCTCGACCTTGCCGTCGCTCGACGGCGGCAGTGGCAGCGTGTCGGTGACGAACATCCGCTCGATGTCGGATGCGACGATGCGATCGACGGCGTCGCCGGCGAAGATGCCGTGCGTCGCCGCGACCTGGATCGAGCGAGCGCCGCGCGCCTTGAGCATATCGGCCGCTTCGATCAGCGTGCTGCCGGTCGAAATCATGTCGTCGACGATGATCGAGATCTTGCCCTCGACATCGCCGACCATATCGAGCGTTTCGGTCTTGTCGGGGCCCGGATGCTGCTTCGAGATGATCGCCAGCGAGCCGCCGACGCGTCGCCGAAAGTCCTCGGCACGGGCCACGCCGCCGGAGTCCGGGCTGACGACGGCCACATCCTCGCCCTGCACGGTATCGCGGAACGCGCGCGCCAGGAGCGGTGTCGCGCGGAGGTGATCGACGGGAATGTCGAAGAATCCCTCGATCGCCGGCGCGTGTAGGTCGACCGCCAGAATCCGGTCGGCGCCAGCGACCGTGAGCAGGTTCGCGACCAGCTTCGCCGAAATCGGCTCGCGGCCGGAGGTCTTCTTCTCCTGCCGGGCATATCCGTAATAGGGAATAACCGCCGTGATTCTCGCCGCCGAGGCCCGCTTCGCCGCGTCGATCAGGAGCAGCAGCTCCATGATGTGCTCATTGACCGGGTGGCAGGTGGGTTGAAGGAGAAAGACATCCGAACCACGGACGTTTTCCTCCAGCTTCACCCGCGTCTCGCCGTTCTTGAAGGTATCGACAATCGCTCGACCCAGCGGGGGCTCGAGCTCCCGGCTGAGAAGCTCTCCGAGCCCGCGATGGGCGGTTCCGGTGAAGAGCTGAAGGCGTCCGTCCATGCGTTCCAGTTACTCCTCGCTGCTCGCCGCGGCTGGCACGGATTTTGGTCGGGCCGGCACACCGAGCACGGTGGTATCGTCGGGCACATCGCGGGTAACGACCGATCCCGCCCCGGTGCGAGCTCGCTGGCCGATCGTGACGGGCGCCACCAGCACGCTGTCGCTGCCGATGAACGCGCCGTCCCCGATCACGGTCGGATGCTTGCCGACGCCGTCGAAGTTGGCGACGATCGTGCCCGCACCGATATTCGCGTCAGCCCCGATCGAGACATCGCCCAGATAGGACACATGCCCGCACTTGGCGCCGTCGGCCAGGAGCGCGTTTTTCATCTCGACGTAGCTGCCGACGTGGACCCTGGCGCCGACCCGACACCCCTTGCGCAAGTGCGCGTAGGGCCCGACGTCGCTGCGATCGCCGATTTCAGATTGGTTGATGGTCGACTGGGAAACCATCGCGCCGTCACCGACGCGGGCATCGGTGAGCACCGCCGCCGGTCCGATCTCGCAGTTCGCCCCGATCGTCGTGCGGCCACGAAGGATCGAGTGCGGATGGACGATCGTGTCCGCCCCGATTTCGACATCCTCGTCGACGAACGTCGTCTCGGGCCCGATGAACGTGACGCCCGCCTCCATCAGCCTCGCCTTCTTCCTGGCGCGCGCCCGCGCGTCGGCGACTGCCAGCTCAACGCGGTCATTGACGCCCAGCGAAACCGATTCGTCGGCGATGTGCGTATCGACCGGCCACGATCCGCCGCCCGTCGCCTGATCGACCGCGATCTCGACAAGGTCGGTGAGGAGAAACTCGCCGGTGGTCTCGTCCAGGTTCAGCGCCGCCAGCTCACGGCGCGCCCATTCGGCATCGAGCACCATTACGCCGCTGTTGATCTCGGTCGGCCCCTGGCGGCACGCATCGTTGTCGTTCTTGCGCTCGACGATGCGCCGGACACGACCTTGCTCATCTCGGTCGATGCGCCCGTATGACGCGGCATCGGGGACCACGCAGGTCAGCAGCGTGACCCTGCTCGCGGTGTCCTCGGCGCGTTGCAGCAGCGAGCGCACGATTTCGGGGGTCAGCAGCGGGTTGTCTCCCAGCAGCGACACCATCCAGCGCGCCTCGGGCGCGCGCTCGAGCGCCTGGCGCACCGTATCGGCGGTTCCCTTCGGTGGCCCCTGGACGACGAGCTCGAAATTGCCCGGCCCGACGCGATCCTCGAGATCCGCGAGGGCCGAGCTGACCATCACCAGCGTGCGCCCCGCGCCCGCGCCGATGCCGGCCCGGATGACGCGCTCGACGATCGGTACGCCGGCAACGCGATGCAGGTGCTTCGGCGTCTCGGACCGCATTCGCTTGCCGTGTCCAGCCGCGAGCACGGCCACGACGACATCGGGTCGCGCCACCGCCGGCTCAGGCGTTTCTTGAGATTGTGCTGACATGTATGGCGTTTTCCGCGGAAGTGCGCGTGATCGATCGGAGCCCGGCTCAGGCGCACGGCATGTGGACCACCGGCGCGGTTCGCCCGGTGTCGGGCCTGGTGCTGATCGGCTGGCGGACCAGGATTCGAACCTGGAATAAAGGCTCCAAAGGCCCTTGTGATACCATTTCACCATCCGCCATCAGGCACACATAGTCTATAGCGTTTCCGGCATTCCCTGCCACCGGAACGGGTCACCGTCGCACGTCGCGGTTCGTATTACCCTTGAGGGGTACGAGCCGGGCACGCTACCTGCCGGGGCTGACTTTCGCGGGGGAGGAACGCAGCGTGGAACCGCGCCTGACGGTGACGATCGTTCCATTCCAGATACGACAGGGCGTGTTCTGTATCGGCACGCTCCGATCGCCCGATGACACGGTCACGCTGCCCTCGGGTCCGCCAGACATTCGAGAACCGCTCGATGCCGCCGCCGAGCGACTGATGTACGACATCGCGGGTTACCCGCCTGCCTACATGGAACAGCTCTACACCATCAGCATCGAGCGGCGCGACCCGTGGCGGATCATCGTCAGCTATCTCGTGATCGTTCCGCCCGACGCGGATCGCCCACTGGAAAACCTCGTCTGGGAAAGCCCGGATCAGGTCGACCTTCGCCGCGAGACGGACCGGATGCTGCTCAACTATGCGATGATCCGCGTGCGGGCGAAGCTCGGCTACACCAATCTCGCGCTGCACCTGATGCCGCCCGCGTTCACGCTCACGAATTTGCAGGGCGTCTACGAGCAGGTGCTCGGACGATCGCTGGACAAGCGCAACTTCCGCCGCCGCATGGTCGCATCCCGGATGCTCGAAGGCACGGGCGTGTTTCAACGCGAAGGCAGCCACCGGCCCGCCGAGCTGTACCGGTTTGCCGCCGATTCCGACCAGTCGACCTATCTCACCCCGCCGTGGGCAACGATCGAACCGTCGTGAGGGAACGCGCCGTGACAGAGAAGATCGGGATCATCGCCGCCATCAGCAAACCCGAGGCGAACGCGCTCGCGCCGGAGATCGCCGAGTGGCTCGAAGAGCGCGGCATCGACGCGGTGAGCGAGCAGGAGCTGAACGCGCACGGTCACGGCGACGTCTCGGCCATCGTCGTGCTCGGCGGCGACGGCCTGATGATGCGCGCCGCGAACACCTACCCCGACACGCCCCTGCTCGGCATCAACTTCGGCCAGGTCGGCTTCCTCACGCTGGTCGAGCAGCAACACTGGCGCGAGGCGCTCGACGCGCTGGTATCGGGCAAGGTCGCCGTCGAGACGAGCTCGACCCTCAAGGCCACCCTCTGGCGCGGCGAGGAGAGTCACGACGAAGGCTGGGCGATCAACGATGTCGTCGTGCGCAGCGGCAACCGCATGGTCGAAATCGAGCTGTATCTCGACGGCGATTTCGTCAACATGTACCCGGGCGACGGCATGATCGTTTCGACCGCGCGTGGGTCCACCGCCTATTGCATGGCGGCCGGCGGTCCGATCCTGACGGCAGGCGTCAAGGGGTTCGCGCTGGTGCCGATCTCGTGCCATTCGCCGATCCGCACGCCGCTGGTGGTGTCCGAGGAGTCGAGCATCGAGCTGGTCATCACCAACGAGCATCCGGCGTCGCTGCTCCTCGACGGGCGGCCGGGTACGGAGCTGACGCAGGGCGACGTGATCAAGGTCGAGCGCGGCGAGCACACGTTCCAGCTCGCCAAGGTCGGCACCATCAGCTTCTACGAGTCGGTCCGCACCAAGTTCAACTTCCGGATTCGTCCCAACGCCATCCCGAGCCGGATGCTTCGGTCCGGCGGCGCCGCGATCAGCGGCTTTCAGCGTTCCGGCAATTCGGATCACGACCTGACGTCGTAGGGGGTCGCGGTTGCAGAGGGTGGCCACTCGTTGCGGTCACCGC
>JAEVYR010000016.1 GCA_023392645.1 Chloroflexota bacterium
CCCTAACCCCCCCCCCCGGGGCCCCCCGGCGGCGGCGCCTCGGCACCGGTGCGTCACGATCCACCGGCGGTGGCGAGATCCTGCTGCGTGGCGTCGGCGATATAGGCCTGATAGATCGCCTTGGTGACCGGGGCGGCGTACTGCACGCCCTCGCCGACCTGCTCGAACATCACCACCGACGCGATCGTCGCCTCCTCGCCGGAGGGACCGTAGGCGGCGAACCACGAGTGGGGCTTCACCGTGCCGTCCTGCGGGCCATTCTGAGCCGTGCCAGTCTTGCCGGCGATCGGCCACGGGAAGTCGCCGAAGATGCGCGACGAGCCGACGCCGGCGTCGTTGCTGGTCTGGTCGCGCAGCGCGCTTTGCAGCTCGGCGACCTGATCGTCGGTCAGGGGCAAATGGTGTATGACCTCGCGCTGGCCGATCTGCTCGACCTGGTCGGTGCCGGGCAGCAGCGCCTTGTCGACGAGATACGGCTGCAGCAGGTCGCCCCCGTTGGCGATGGCGGCGTAGACGTTGGCCATCTGCAGCGGCGTCGCGAGCAGGTAGCCCTGCCCGATCGAGAGGTTCACGTTGTCGCCGGTGGCCCATCCGTCGCCGATGTTGTCCATCTTCCACTGCGGGTCCGGCACCACGCCCGAGGACTCCGGAAAGTAGGCGATGCCGGTGGGAGAGCCGAGGCCGAAGGCCTTGGTCATGTCCGGCAGCAGGTTGGGGTCCTCGTCGTCGAGCTTGTGCCCGATCTGGTAGAAGACGGTGTTGCACGATCGCACGAGGCCGGAGTGCAGGGTCAATTGACCCTGCGCGCTGAGCCCGTTTTCGACCACCCAGTCGTTCCAGGTGACGTCACCGATGGTGTACGACGCCGGGCAGTCGATGGGGGTGTCGCCGGTGTAGCCGAGATCGGCCATGGCGGCGGCGGTGGTGATCACCTTGAAGATCGAGCCGGCCGGATACGTCCCGTTGGCGGCGCGATTGAGCAGCGGGGTGAGCGTGGAGTCGTTGATCCGGGCCAGCTCCTCGTCGCTGAAGTTGCCGGTCACGAAGTTGTTCGGATCGAAGGTCGGGTGGCTCACCATCGCGAGAATCGCGCCGGTGCGCGGATCGATCACGACGGCGGAACCGCGCTCGTCGCCGGGCTTGGCTTCAACGTTGCCGCCGGGCACGCTGGCGAGGGCGTCGACGTCGCCGACAGCCGCGTCGACCGTCTTCTGGAAATCGATGTCGATCGTGATCTGGATGTCGAGCGGCGCGACCCCTTCCGATTCGACGATCACGTCGCGCGCCTGGCGCGTCTCGCACTCGACCACGAGCAGCTTGCCACCCGGCTTGCCGGCGAGAATCTCGTTGGCGCCGCGCTCCAGACCGGAGCGGCCGACCATCTCGCCAGGCTGGATCGAGCCGGTGTCGTCGCCGAGCACGTCCTCCTCGAGCGCCGGGCTGACATAGCCGGTGACGTGAGCGAACAGCGGACCGTGCGGGTAGACGCGGGCGAAGGAGCGCTGGACCTTGATGCCCTTCAGATCCTTGACCTGGTTGATGAGATCTATCGCCTGGTCGGCGGGCAGATTCTTGATCGGTACGGCCCAGCTGGGATCGGTGCCATCCTTCTGGTAGATCGCGCGAATGTCGTCCGGGTTCATGTCGATGATCTCGCCGAGGCGGTCGATGGTGGAATCGTCGGCGATGTCGCCCGGTACCACGCTGACCTGCGCCACCTCGGCATCCTCGGCGAGCACCTCGCCGTCGGCGTCGAGGATGCGGCCGCGCTGCGTGGGCTTGCCCTGCCAATCGACGCCGCCGGTGTCGCCGAGTTTGGAGAAGATGAGCGACGGCGTCCACACGACCCGCCACTCCTTGCCCTCCTCGACCAGCGACAGGGCGCCCTTCTCGCTGAAGTCGCCGAGATAGCTCGACTCGAACGTCACCTCGTATGGCCAGGCGCCATCGGCGTTGGTGTCGCCGGTGACCGACGCGGAGATGGATTTGATGCCGGCCTCGGCCTGGATCGACTCGTAGCGGTTGACGAACTCCTCTTCGGAGACGACGGTGCGGGTGGTGTCACTGGTGAGGCGATACATCCCGGCGAAATCACCCCGCTGCCAGGTGGCGAACCAGGCGTCGACGGTGCGCTTCGGCGCGTCGGGATCGGGCGGCGCCTCGGTCGGCTCCGTCGTCGGCGTGGCGGCCGGGGTCGGGGTGTCGGCGACGGCGGTCTGCTGGATCTCGGCGACGAGGTTGTTCACGTCGTCGTCGGTGAATGGCGCGGTGCTGGCGGCGACGCCGGCGAAGGCGGCGATCGCGATCACGACGAAAAGCCCGGCGATCCAGGGCCACTTCGGGCGATGGCGTGGTGCGGCGTAGGGAGAGTGAGCCATGCGTGGGGTGCCTGCCTGTCGGGGAGGTCGGAACGAGCGCGGCGCGCGCGGGCGAGTACCCGGTCAATGGTACACAACTCCGGGCGCGCCGTTCGTTCGCTCCCGACGACAAGGCAGTCTGAGGGCGCGATGGCAGCGCCCTCAACACGCTGCGACGCTACCCCTCTGGGGTCGAGACCGATGCGAGTCCTGATGGGTCACCTGTTGACGGGGCGCCTCCTGACGGCGTCGGTTCCGATGAAGTGCGCCTCGCCGCTGAAGCGCGCGGCACGCTCGTCGACATCGACCTCCCAGGTGGCGGTCTCAACGGCGAGCAGGGTTCCGTCGATGTCCCCGTACACAATGACGATCGTGACGGCGCAGGTTTCCGCGTCGGTTCGCTCCCAGGCTCCGACTCCGGCGCTCAGTAAAGCCTGTCGACCGGCGCGGTGTATCGGCGGCCTGAACCGGGATGTTCTCGCGGGTGACGGTGCCACCTGGCTCACAGGTCTGGAGGACCGTGAACGGCTGAGGGCACCGTCGACACCGACAGAGACGATCCATGCACCGAGAATCGGCTCTTCGGCGTCCTGGGCGGCCGCCGCACCGCTACCGACAAGGATCAGGAGTGCTGCCGGTGACGCCGGTGGGCGACCCTCGGT
>JAEVYR010000459.1 GCA_023392645.1 Chloroflexota bacterium
CCTCTACCAGACCTTCGACGGCCAGTTCGTCGAGACCGTGCTGATGCTCTACCCCGACCGCGCCACCGTCTGCGTCTCCTGCCAGGTGGGGTGCGCCGTCGGCTGCGCCTTCTGCGCCCCCGGGCTCGGCGGGCTCACCCGCAGCCTCACCGCCGGCGAGATGGTGCAGCAGACCGTCGACGCCGCCCGGCAGCCGAGGGGAGTGGGCCGCCAGCTCACCAATCTCGTCATGATGGGCATGGGCGAGCCGCTGCAAACCTACGCGCCGACGATGGCCTTCATCGGCATCATCAACGACCACCGGGGCCTCAACTTCGGCGCCCGCCGCATCACGATCTCGACCTCCGGCATCGTCCCGGGCATCCAGAAGCTGGCCGAGGAGCCGTACCAGGTCAACCTCGCCGTCTCGCTGCACGCGCCGAACGACGCGCTGCGCTCGACCCTCGTGCCGGTCAACGATCGCTGGCCGGTGCCGGTGCTGATGGACGCCGTCGACGCCTACATCGCCAAAACCGGCCGCCGCGTCTCGTTCGAGTACGCGCTGATGAAGGGCATCAACAGCAGCGACGAGATCGCCGCCGAGCTGGGTCACCTGCTCCGGGGCCGTCTCTGCCACGTCAACGTGATCCCCTTCAACCCGGTCGACGTGCTGGAGTTCGAGCGCCCCGACCATGAGACGATCGAGCGCTTCGCCGAGATCGTCCGGGAGGCCGGCAACGTCCCGGTCACGGTCCGCTACTCGCGGGGCGTCGAGATCGACGCCGCCTGCGGTCAGCTCCGCGCCCGCCACGAGCGCGAGCAGCAGGCATCCTGATCCGCATTTCCGGCGCGTCGTGGCTCCGGGGGGTTGTATCCGCGGTTCTTCCTGGTCGCCGAACCACGGCATCGTCGAACGGACCGGCACGGGGTCGAGCCCTGCCTGCGTGGCTTCTGCACCGACTCCTGCTGTCGCCACGGCGGGCATCCACAGGCTAGACTTGGGCAGGCTACAACCCGCCCAGGTCAGGGACCCATCATGGCGACCACGCGCCCATTCGACGCCGGCAACGACCCCGCCCAGCCGCGGTCGATCTCGCCCACCGATATCTCCCAGTTCGTCCGCCTCGAGCAGTGCGAGCGCTACCTCCGCCTGCGCCTGCGCGAGCGCGCCGAGGGGCAGGATTTCCTCTTCCAATACGACGTCGCCCCGCAGGAAGTCTCGCCGATCCTGACGCGCTCCGGCGCAGCCTTCGAAGCGCTGGTCGAATCCGACGTCCGCGCCCGTTACCCCGCCTTCCGCTTCACCGACGAGCGCCGCCGCGTCGTCCACGTCACCCACGACAACGACCGCCTGGTCGAGCTGATCACTGACATCGTCCCCGGCGAAACCTACATCCTCATGCAGCCGCGCATCGAGGCCGTCGTCAACGGCTGGCGCCTGCGCGGCGATGTCGACCTCCTCCGTGCCGAGCGCGCCGCCGATGGCACGCTCCGCCTGCTCATCGCCGACATGAAAAGCAGCACCGCCAGCAAGGTCGAGCACCGGCTGCAGGTCGCCTTCTACCACGAGATGCTCGCCACCCTGCTCGCCGGGCACGGCATCGTCCACGCCGGCATCGAGATCGCGATCCTCTACCGCGGCCCGGTGCGCGAATCGCTGCTGACCCCGGCCGAGGATCGCGAGACCCAGATCGCCCAGCGCGCCGACGCCGAGGCGACCTTCGGCACCGCCACCGGTCTCCTCGATCGCGTCACGGATGTCGACGCCTACCTCGGCTCGGTGCGCGACCTCGTCACCGGCGACGACTCGACCGCTCGCCGCCTGCTGGACACCGATTTCGACGACATTCCCTTTCACCTGAGCTACAAGTGCGACGGTTGCCTCTACAACGAGTTCTGCATGAAGCAGAGCGCCGCCACCGACGATCTCTCGCTGCTGCCGCACCTGACCGAGCAGGACAAGCACAGCCTGAAGCAGGCCGGCATCCGCACCACCCGCGACCTCGCCTCTCTCAAGACGCTGAAGCGCGGCGGCACCACCTGGGCCAACGGCGAGCAACGGCCGGGCATCGCCCTCGTGCCCGTCCCGGGCAGGGAGGAGGCCTGCCGCGCCCTCGCTGCGACCTGGCCGGTCGGACCGCGCCTCGACGAGCTGATCCACCGGGCGCTCCGCTACGCGCGCTGGAAGGACCGCGCGGTCGACGCGCTGGGCTACATCCCCAATTCGGGCTACACCTCGCTGCCGTACAGCGACATCGAGCAGAATCCGAACCTCATCACCATCTACCTCGACGCCCAGCACGACTACCTGCTCGACCGCATCTACATGCTCGGTGCGCTCGTCGTCGGGCGCGAGGGTGGCCAGGAGACGCCGCGACGCCGGCGCAGCGTCGTCCGGCTGGCCGACGGCCCGCCCGATTGCGACGAGCGCGAGCAGGCGCTGTTCCTCGACTGGATCACCGAAACGCTCCGCGCCATCGTCGAGGTCGCCGCGCCCAACGCCGCCGGCGAGGCGAAGGCGCCGATCCACCTCGTCTTCGTCAACGGCTTCGCCCAGCGCGCGCTGCTGGATGGGCTCGCCCGCCATGCCGGTGCCATCCTCGGCGCGACCGCGCTCTACGACTTCGTTACCCAGCTCGCCGCCTACGATTCCCCGATCGCCAGCTATCTGGAACAGGAGATTCGCGAGCACAAGAACTACCCGATGATCTGCCAGTCCTTGCAGTCGGTCGCGGCATTCCTGAAGTTCGACTGGAACGCCCCCGAGCCGTACCGGCAAATCTTCCGCCGGCACATGTTCGACTACCGCGGCCGCTTCGCCGCGCCGCCCGACGGCGCCAACGAGATTCCCGGCATCGACGGCTGGTTCACCAGCCGCGCCCGCTTCAACAGCCAAATCCCGCTGGAATACGCCTACGTCGCCTGGAATGAGCTGCCTCTGCCCGACGAGGGCGACGATCCGTTCCGGCTCTACCGTCAGGCCACCCCGGAGCTGTTGCGCGGCTTCCACGCCCGCCGGCTGGAGGCGATGGAGCACATTGCCGGCGACTTCCCCGGCAACAAGCAGACCAGCCAGCGCGAGTTCGACCTGCCCGACCTCGCCGCCTTCGAAGAGATCGCCCGCACCTTCGCCCACGCGCTCGACGAGTTCGTGACCATCGAGCGCCATGTCGAATTGTCGACGTGGAAGCGCGAACGCCTGCCCGATCCGGAGCAGCGCGCGCTCGCCGGCACCACCCTGATCGTCCAGTATCTCGAGGAGGACCAGGAGCCCGGCATCGCCAGTCAGAACCGCGAGAACGCCCGCCGCCGCGTGCTGCGGGAAGAACTGCGCGCAAAATGGCGCGAGCAGAACCCGGACGCGAAGCAAATCCGGCTGCCGAAGGACCAGCGCGAGAAGAGCGACTGGACGAACCGGGACCTGCGCTTCCGACTGCGCATCTCCACCGACGACGTCGCCTGCGACCTCGAGGAGACCCTGCGCCTGACCACGATCAAGGATGGCGACTGGCTGGTGATCTTCCCGCGCCGGACGGTCGACAGCCGCCTGCCCGAGGCCGACCAGTATCGCTTCACGCCCACCGTCAAGCAGTTGCTCTACGGCATGCGCTGCACGCTCGAGCGCATCGAGATCGATCGCGACGACGACGGGCGCGCCGAGCGCGCGTGGGCCGTGGTGAAGATGAACGGTCAGGGCGGCGGCGGACCGGCGG
>JAEVYR010000489.1 GCA_023392645.1 Chloroflexota bacterium
GTCGTCGCCGGGTGCGATATCGTGCCCGAGGCGCGCGAGCGCTTCGTCGAGACGTGGTCGTCGACCTGGCCGGATCTGACGGTCCACGACGACGCCATGACGATGCTCGACACCGAAGAGCTCGATATCGTCACCGTCGCGACCCCCGATCACCTGCACGGGGACATCGTTCGCCGGGCCGCGGCCAGCGGTGTGAAGGGGATCTTCGCCGAGAAGCCGCTCTCGCACGAGCTGGCCGACGCCGACGCGATGATCGACGCGATCGAGCGGCACGGCGTGCCGGTGAACGTCAACTTCACGCGCCGGTGGATGCCCCCCTACGTGGCGGCACGGGAGCGCATCCGCGCCGGGGCGATCGGCGATCTCGTCCAGGTCACGATCCACTTCGGCGGGCCGCGCGCGATGCTCTGGCGCAACCACAGCCACTTCCTCGACCTGATGACCTACTTTGCCGAGTCCGACCCGGCCTGGGTGATGGCCGAGCTGGAGGCGGGTCACGAGAACTACGGCACGGTCTATCGCGGCGACGGCGGCCGCAGCCCCGAGCTGGAGCCGGGCGTGAACGCCTACATCGCGTACGACAACGGCGTGCGCGGCTTCCTCGGCGGCTTCAAGCGGGGCGCGCAGCAGGTCGATGTCGAGCTGGTCGGCAGCGAAGGCCGCATCGTGGTCAACGACCAGGGCGCCACCGAGGTGATCCAGACCGAGCGGGGACTGACGGCCACCCCGATCGTGCCGCGCGGCACCGTGCAGGGGCAGGAAGCCGCGCTGCGCGACCTGATCCACGCGATCGAGACGGGCGAGCCGGTACAGTCGCCGCCGCGCGAGGCGCGCAAGACCGTCGCCGTGATCGAAGCGATCCTCCAATCCCAGGCCTCCGGCAACCGCCGCGTCGACGTCACGCCAGGCTGAGCGTTCGTAGGGAAGGGATTGCCGGCGCTCACCAACGCGACGGGCACCAGCGTCCCGCGCCGGCAATGCCCTTCCCTACGGGGATGCCGCTCGCCTGTCTTCCCCGGCACTGGCCAATACTTCCTTCTGTATAGTATAGTTCTAAACAGTTTTCGGCCGGCCCACATGGCCACCCCTGCAACGCAAGGAACCAACATGTCCGACACCTTCGCCATCGTCACCGTCAACGGCAGCCCGAACGAGGAATCGAAAACCGGCACCCTGATCGACCTCGCCGCCAAGGCGATCGCCGCGCGCGTCGACGTCGACATCACCGCGGTGCGCCCCTACGCGCTCGGTCCCGGATTCACCGGCGCGGCCACCCGCGAGGATGTCAGTCCCGATATCGAGAAGCTCCTCCAAACGATCGAACAGGCAGACCTGATCGTCGCCGGCAGCCCTGTCTTCCAGGGGTCGTACTCCGGCATGTTCAAGCACCTCTTCGACCTGATCGACCCCTACGCGCTGGAGGACCTGCCGGTCGTGCTGGTCGCCTCCGGCGGCAGCGAGCGCCACTCGATGGTGATCGACCACGCGTTGCGGCCGCTCTTCGCGCACTTCCAGGCGCACGTCCTGCCGATTGGCATCTACGGCAGCCCCGGCGACTTCATCGGCTCGACGCTCTACAACCCGCCGGTGCTCGGCCGCATCGAGCGCGCCGCCGACCTGGCCGCGATTATGCTGAAGGGCCAGCGTCACCGCCGCGCGGTCGCCAAGGTGATCGAGCCGGTCGTCGCCTGATCCACGCCCATCCCGCGCCGCGCCGCCCTGGAGCGGCACTACGAAATGAGGCATCACCCATGGAACTCGGCTTGATGAGCTTTGGCGATTCGCCCGCGCACCCGGTCACCGGCACCGCGCTCAGCCACGGCGAGCGGCTGCGCAATCTGATGGAGGAGGTCGAGCTGGCCGATCAGGTCGGGCTCGACGTCTTCGGCGTCGGCGAGCACCACCGCGCCGACTACGCCGTGTCGTCTCCCGCCACCGTGCTCGCGACGGCGGCCGGCCGCACCAAAAACATCCGCCTGACCAGCGCCGTCACCGTCCTCTCCTCCGAGGATCCGGTGCGGGTTTACCAGCAGTTCGCGACGATCGACCAGTTGTCGGAAGGTCGCGCCGAGGTCATGGTCGGCCGCGGCAGCTTCATCGAGTCCTTCCCGCTGTTCGGCTACGAGCTGGAGGACTACAACGACCTCTTCACCGAAAAGCTCGACCTGCTGCTGAAGATCCGCGACAACGAGCGGGTGACGTGGAGTGGCAAGCTCCGGGCGCCGCTGCACGACCAGGCGGTCTACCCGCGCGCGTATCAGGATCCGCTGCCGGTCGGCATCGCGGTCGGCGGCACCCCCGCCTCGGCGGTTCGCGCCGGGATGCTCGGGCTGCCGATGACGATCGCGATCATCGGCGGCCAACCGGATCGGTTCGTGCCGTTCGCCGAGCTCTACCGCCGCGCCGCGCGGGAGGCCGGTCACGACCCGGCCAATCTGAAGCTGACGATCAACACCCACGGCCACATCGCCCCGACGATGGAGCAGGCGATCGACGAGACCTTCCCGGCCTACAAGGCCCAGATG
>JAEVYR010000496.1 GCA_023392645.1 Chloroflexota bacterium
TTCCTGGGACGCGTTCGTGAATAATCCGGGCCGACGAGCTCGATCGCCGCCAGCGGCGAGGCCGGGAGTTGCCACGCGTGAATGCGATCTTCATCACCATCGATAGTCTCAGCCGGGATTTTCTGAAGATCTACGATCAACCCATCGAGATGGACGTCCAAACGCCGAATCTCGACCGATTCGCGCAGCGGGCGACGACCTTCGACACGCACTACGCCGGCAGCCTGCCATGCATGCCCGCTCGCCGGGAGTTCTTCGCCGGTATTCAGGAGTTCCCCTGGCGGTCGTGGGGACCGCTGGAGCCGTTCGACCAACCGGTCGCTCGCCTGGCCGGCGAAAGCGGCGTCATCACGCAACTGGTCACGGATCACTATCACTACTTCGAACACGGCAGCCACGGCTACTTCACCGACTATCACGGCTGGGAGTTCATCCGGGGCCATGAGACCGATCACTGGCAAACCGCGCCGATCGAGCCCGACCCGACCCTTGTGCGCCAAATCCACGGCCTGACCCCGGACGGCCAGCTCGACCAATGGGGCGTGCGCGCCAGGGCAAGGTATGCCCGCAACGTCGCCGGCTTCCAGGACGAGCGGGACTTCTTCCCCGCGCGCGTCTTTTCGCGAGCATCCGAGTGGCTCGAGGACAACCATCGACACCCCCGGTGGATGCTCGCCATCGACTGCTTCGATGTCCACGAGCCGTTCCAGTGCCCCGAACCCTATGCCTCGATGTACACCGATGAGGATCCGCGCGATCCCGAGCTCATCGTCTGGCCGCGGTACGGGCGCGTCGACGAAGGACCGAGCGCGCTGACCGACCGGCAACTGGCATTCGTGCGCGCGCAGTTCGCCGGCAAGATCACCATGGTCGACCGCTGGTTCGGCGAGCTTCAGGACACCATGGACCGGCTCGGCCTCTGGGATACGACAGCGGTGATTGTCACGACCGATCACGGCCACTACCTCGGCGAGCATGGGTGGGTCGGCAAGCCGAAGTCGCCGCTGTACAACACGCTCGCGAAGATCCCGCTGCTGATCTGGCATCCCGACGCGCCCGAAACCGGGCGGCGGGTCGACGCGCTCACCGCGTCCGTCGACCTGTACGCCACCATGCTCGACGCGCTCGATGTGGAGGGCGGAACGCCGCACAGCCGCAGCCTGATGCCGCTGGTCACGGGCGAGACGGATCGTCATCGGGATTGGGCGATCTATGGATATTGGGGGTCGAGCGTCAACGTCACCGACGGGCGTTACACCTACCTGCATCCCAACGACCCGGACATGCCCGCGAGCATCACGTCGTCGATGCTGATGAATCCGTATCCGCGCCAGTACCAACCGCCCGCGCCGCCGGCCGAAGTCGAGGCCGGCCGCTTCCTGCCCTACACCGACGCGCCCACGTGGCGCTTCATGGCGCCGTCGATGGTCCGAAACGAGCAACCGCTGCTGTTCGACACGGAATGCGACCCGACGCAGGTCGAGAATATCGTTGATGCGCAGCCGGAGCAGGCCGCGCGGATGAAAAAGCTGCTCCAGTCAGCGCTCACGGATCTCGACGTGCCGGCTGACCTGTTCGCGCGGTTGCACCTGACCGAGCCGAAGGCGGTCAGCCAGGCGGGACAGTAGCGCAGGCCCCGCGCCCGCTACTGCCCCGCCTGGAGCCGAAGCATCTCGGTCGGCACGTCGGAGCCGATCAGGTCGGCCCCCCAGGCTCGCACGCGCTGCAGCGCCTCGGCGTCGTTGCAGGTGCCCCCACCGATCCGCAAGCCGGCCTCGCGCGCCCGGCCGATCATCGCTTCGGTCTCGGGCGGGCTGGACGTCATGCGAAAGAAGTTGGCCTGGGTGCAGCCGAGGCGAAGCGCGGTGTCGAGCGCATCCGCATCCTCATATCCGTTGATGTAGGCGCGCTGCTGCTCGGGAGCCAGCCGCCGCACCGCCTCCAGCGCCACGGGATTGAACGACGTCAGGATCGCCTGCCGTTCCAGGGACCGGGCACGCAGGAGCGCAAGCACCCCGGCGACGATTTCTTCGAGGCGTTCGTCTGTATCCGACTTGATCTCGATCTGGAATACGGGTAGCGGTGCGACAACATCGAGCACCGCGCCCAGGGTGGGGACGCCGACCCGTTCCGGCCAGTCCGGAAAGGTCGCGCGAGCATCGAGGTCCGCGAGCTCGGACGCCGTGAGGTCGCTGACGAGTCCGCTCGACGTGGTGGTGCGATCGACCGTGTCGTCGTGAATCACGACGATCTCGCGGTCGCGCGCGAGCCGGACATCGAATTCGACCGCCTCCAGGCCGATCGCCCTCGCGTGCCTGAATCCCGCCAGCGTGTTCTCCGGCGCCTCGTTCTTCGCGCCGCGATGACCCATGATCCTCAGCATGACGTGTGTTCCCTTCATCGGCCCCGACGGCTGGCGAGCAGCTCGAGCATCGTGGTTGGCTCGTCCGAGGTGGCGGCATCGACGCCCCAGTCCAGGCATTGCTCGAGCGCGTCGGGCGAGTTGCACTGGAACCCGACCACGCGGAGCCCCTCCCGGTGCGCCGCGGCGACCGTTTCGCGAGAGCTCGTCTTCAAGGCGATGTCCACCTGGGTGCATCCAAGCCGGAGCGCCGTGTCCAGGTAGGCCGGGGTATCGTACGCGCCGATGTAGGCGCGAGCCTGACTCGGCACGAGTTGACCGATCGCCTCGATCGCATGAACTTCGAACGACGAGAGAACCACCCGTGATTCGAGCTGGCGCTCATGAATCACGCGCAGCACGGCGTCGGCCAGGCGCTCCATGCGCGCATCGGTGTCTTTCTTGATCTCGATCTGGATGGACGGCATGTCGCCGAGCGCATCCAGCACCTCATCCAGGGTCGGGACGCCGACCCGCTCGGGCCAGTCAGGAAATGCCGCTCGCGCGTCCAGCGAGGCCAGCTCGGCCGCGGTGAAGTCGCCCACCGGACCGGCGCCATCGGTCGTCCGGTCGACCGTCCCGTCGTGGATCACCACGAGCCGCCCGTCGCTGCTGAGATGGACATCCAGCTCGACCGCCGCCAGGCCGAGCCGCCTGGCGTGCAGAAATCCTGCAATCGTGTTCTCCGGCGCCTCGTTCCGCGCTCCTCGATGACCTACGATCTGAAATGCAGGCACGTTCCTCGCCTTCCCCTGACAGTCTGTCCCGCGGCCGGACGGCGATCCGCGCCATGCCCGGCGGTCAGGCCAGCATACTCGCACGCGCGGATATGGTGCACAATGGTTTTCGCACGAATGTGCAAAGTGTGGTCGAACCAGAGATTGCGCGGCGAGATCGTCATCGGGAGTGCGCGTTCATGAGCAATCAGTCACACCTTTCGGGCGAAGCCGATGGGGACTCGGCGTCTGTCGCGGCGAATGCCGACCTCATCACCTCCGTGGCGCGGCTTTACTACCTCGAACGGCTGGGACAGGCCGAGATCGCATCGATCTACGGCGTGTCGCGCTCGACAATCTCGCGCATGCTGACCGCCGCACGGGAGCTCGGGATCGTGCGCATCTCGGTCGACGATTACGATCCGCGCGATCGCGAGGCCGAGCGCCGGCTGGTCGACCGATTCGGGTTGCGACACGCCGTTGTGGTGCGCTCGGTCGACGGGGCGGATGTCGCCACCCGTCGCGCGGTGGGCTACTTCGGCGCGCCGGAGGTCGACGACTGGGTCGGGTCGAGCCGCGTCGTGGGCGTCGCCGGAGGCCGCTCGCTGGGCGAGCTGTTGCGGGCGATCGGCCATCGCAACCAGCCGCAGGACCTCATGGTGGTGCAACTGATGGGCATGATCGGCTCCAGCCCGAGCAGCGTGGATGCATCCGAGCTGAGCCGGGTCCTCGCCAGCAGGTTCCATGGCGAGTTCCACAACATCAGCGCGCCGGCCTTCGTCAAGGACAAGCGCACTCGCGATCTCTTCCTGTCGCATGCCCAGATTCGATCCGTGTGGAGCCGTTTCGAGATGCTCGATCTCGCCTTCATCGGGATCGGCACGCTCGAGGATTCGGTGTTCGTCGAACGCAAGGTCCTCGACGATTCCGAGCTGGCAAGGGCGCGGCGCGCCGGCGCAGTCGGCGAGATTTGCGGCCGGTTCTTCGACAAGGCCGGCAGGGAATGCGACTCGCCGTTCCGGAACCGTGTGGTGAGCATCGAGCTCGACGCGCTTCAGAAGACCAGGGAAGTGGTCGCCGTCACCACCGGCGCCTCGCGCGGCGAGGCGGTCCGCGCCGCGCTCCGGGGCGGGCTCGTGCACTCCCTGGTGATGGACGATACCTGCGCCCAGAGTGTGCTCAACGGCTAGGGATCGCCGGCTCGACGCCGGCGACGCTACATCAGGATCTCCTCCGGCAGTATCCGGGCAAACGGCGCCCGTCGCGGCGGCGCGTCGTGGATTGCCGACGGTGACGGCTCGCCGGCCTCGACCATGCGGCTCACCAGCCGTCGCTTGAGGTGGTCGGCAAGCTTCCGGTGCGACTCGAGACCGACGAGATTGTTCAGCTCGTAGGGGTCCACCTCGAGGTCGTAGAGAAACGTCTCCGTGTACTCGTCCGCGCCCGGCGCCGAGCGGCCATTGCGCCCGAGCGCGGTTACGGCGTACTTCCAGCGCGGCGTGCGGATGGCGCGCCCGATCTCGCTCTCGCTGATCTGGATGAAGACTTCGTTCCGCCACTCGCTTCGGGCACGCTGACCGTCGCGAACCAGCGGCACGATCGAGCGCCCCTGCATCTCCCCAGGCACGGGAATGCCGGCCGCATCGAGCAGCGTGGGCGGCAGGTCGATGAGGCTGACCAGCTCGGCCACCTCTCCCCCGCCGAAGAACCCGGGGCCGGTCAGCACGGTCGGCACGCGCACCGACGCATCCTGGCACGATCGCTTGTATTCCCGCTCGTTGCCGCGCGTCTTGAAGTGGCAGCCGTGATCCGAAGTGAACAGGATGATCGTGTTGTCCCGCAGTCCCAGCGTCTTGAGGGCATCGAGCAGCCGGCCGTAGGCCTCGTCCAGGCGCTTGATCATGCCCCAGTAGCCGGCGATCTGCCGGTGCGCCGACCCGCCGAGCTCGGCCAGGTCGGGCGGCATCCAGCGCCCCTGATATCGCTCGCGATAGCCATCCGGCGCGGGGTAGTCGTCCGTGCGGTTCTGGTGATGCGGCTCGAGGTATGAGCAGAAGAGGAAGAATGGCTCGTCCCGGTGATCGCTGACGAACCGGATCGCCGCGTCGGTCTGGGCATCGACGCGATATCCGGGCAGGGTCACCTCCTGCTCGTCCTCGTCATAGACCGTGAACCGGTATGGCTCGGAGGTGTGTTCGAGGGTGTTCGCGGCGAGCCAGGTCTGGTAGCCCCCGCGCTGGTCCGCCGGCACGGGATCTCCGCTCGCGAGGTGCCATTTGCCGATGTACCCGGTGTGATACCCGGCGCCTGCGAAATGATTGGCGAGGGTGGGCATGTCGCTTGGCAGCGCCATGGCGTCGTTCTTCCAGACGCCGGTCCGGGTGGCGTAGAGCCCGGTTTGCAGCGAGGAGCGAGCCGGCCCGCACACCGGCTGACAGGTGATCGACGTGTTGACATGGGTACCCTGGCGCGCCATCCGGTCAAGGTTCGGGGTCAACTCGAGCGGGTTGCCGTGGAGCCCGGTCGAATCCCACCGCTGCTGATCGGTCAGGAACACAATCACGTTCGGTCGATCGCTCATCGTCAGCAACTCTCCTCTTCCACCGCGGCCATCGCGCGTCCGCCCGGCGGCGCTCGGTCGGCGAGGCAGGCGTGAATCGCTCGGCCAGCATCCGGAAACGCCGTCGACATGAGCCATTAGCGTGGCACAGAGCGGCACGCCTGTCGCTGCACATGTGTTCACGACGGCATTTGCGTTTGACGGTCTCCGAACCGAACTGCTAGCGTGGTGCACACGTTGGAAGAACGGATTTGCACGCGTGTCTCGCTACGCGAGCCACCCGACGCGAATCGATCGACGGCGCGCCGGCGGGCACCGCGGCAGACGAGGCGGAGTGACCTTGACCACCACGCGAAGACCCAACATCGTCGTGCTGATGGCCGACGATCACCGGGGCACCGAGATGAGTCACCTGCCGTACGGGCAGCCCCAGACGCCGGCGCTCGACGCGCTCGCGGCGCGCGGCGTCTCGTTCGATGGCGCCCACTGCCAGGGTTCGATGATCCGGGCCGTCTGCGTTCCGAGCCGCGCCACGCTGATGACCGGACGCAGCATCTTTGCCTCATCGTGCGACCCATCCGGCGGCGATTTCCAGCGCGCCATCACCATTCCACCGGAGCTCGAAACCTTCCCCCAAGCCCTCCGCCGCGCCGGCTATCGAACCCACGCCGTGGGCAAGTGGCACAACGACACCGCGACGTTCCAGCGCGCCTTCTCCAGCGGCGACGCGCTCATGTTCCTGGGCATGAGCGACCATTATCAGGTTCCCGCGTGGTCATATGATCCAAACGGCGAGTACGCCGGCGCGAATGCCTGGAACTTCGACGAACCACACACCGAGGCGGACACTGCCGGCGATTATCAGATTCGCGAGGGCTTCTCCAGCGACATCTTCGCGGACGCCGCCATCGACTATCTCGGCCAGGACCACGGCGACGATCCGTTTCTGATGTACGTCGCCTTCACCGCGCCGCACGACCCGCGCACGCCCCCGCCGGGCTGGGAGGTGGACCCTGCCTCGATCGAGCTGCCGCCCAACATCCTGCCGGAACATCCCTTCGACAACGGCGAGATGCAGGTGCGGGATGAGCTGCTGGCGGCGTTTCCGCGCTCGGAGGCGGAGATCCGGCAACACATCGCCGACTACTACGGCATGATCGCGCACCTCGACCACTCGATCGGACGCATCGTCGACGCCATCGAGGCGAACGGCCTGACCGAGGACACCGTGGTGATCTACACCGGCGACCACGGTCTGGCGGTGGGGCAGCACGGTCTGATGGGCAAGCAGAATCTCTACGAGCACAGCCTGCGCGTACCGCTCGTGATCGCCGGCCCCGGCGTGCCCGCCACCGGCGTCGCCCACGGCCTCTGCTGGCACGCGGATACCACAGCGACGATCTACGCGCTCGCCGGGCTGCCGCCCAACCGCTCGGCAGAGGGCTCCCCGCTCATCGACGGCAATGGCGACCTCACCGAGGGTCGGCAATCGCTCGCCGCCGCCTACGAGTACAGCCAGCGATCGTTCCGGGACACGCGGCACAAGCTGATTCGCTATCGGGAAGTCCCGAACGGCGTCCCGAACCCGGGCACCACGCCGGGAACCGACACGGTGCAGCTCTTCGACCTGGACCATGACCCGTGGGAGATGACCAACATCGCCGAAGACCCGGCGAACGCCGACATCCTCGAACGCCTGAACAACGAGCTTCTCCGCTGGCAGCACGATTCTGACGATCCACAATTGGCATATACCAGCGAAGAATCGCGAGCGATCTCATGACGGTTTGACGCTGGAGGCACGCGAATGTGATGTGATGCACGGGACATGTCGGCGCCGAGCGGGCGCAGCGCGGCCGAGGAGGCCGACGGCGGCATCGAGCGAGCGATTCGAGACGTGACTATCGCAGGAGGCAAGGCAATGACCAGGATGAATCGACGAACGTTCGCGGGTGGTGTGGCGG
>JAEVYR010000522.1 GCA_023392645.1 Chloroflexota bacterium
CCGCCGGTCACGGACCGGCGGGGGGTGGACGTGAATGCCCTGCCCGGGCTATGCGGCGTGGCGCTGTGATTCGGGCATGTTGGCCTCTTCGACATACCGCGTCAGCGCGGCGACATCCACTTCGAGCGAGTTGCGCCCGAGCGATCGCACGAGATCGCGCGACTGCATGTCGAGCAGCTTGCGCGTCACGGTGACGCGGTTGGAGCCGATCATGTTGGCCAGCGCCTGGTGCGTCGCGGAGCGCGTGATCCGAAGCACGTCCTTCGAATCCGTCTCCTCGCCGACGGCTCGCGCGAGATCCACCAAGATTGTCGCCAGCCGAATGGAGGTGTCACGGGTCAGGATTTGCTCGATGAAATCGTGTGCCGAAGCCTGCCGGCGGGCGATGGCGCCGAGCAGCTTGCGCGAGTACTCCGGCGACTTGGCGAGCACCGGGCCGAGGCGCTCGAACGGAATTTCGGTGACTTCGGCGTCGGTGAGCGCGTCGGCGGTGGTCGTCGCCTGGACGCCGTCGATGGCGCCGTCCTGCATGAACACCTCGCCGGGGCCGAGCAGCCCGAGCACGAGCGTGCGGTCGTCCTGCAGGATGCGATAGAGACGCACCCAGCCGCTGCGGACGAGGAAGATCGAGCCAGTGCTCTCGCCGCTGAACATGATCGTGTCGTCTGCGGCGAACTTCTGGTTGTTCACCCTGGCATCGGTGTGGAGCGCGCCGAGCGAGGACGAGGTACCCGGACGTGAGCGGTCAATGAAGCTGTACATGAAGGTCCTCCCATGGTCCGGGTCGATTGTTGTTGAACTTCGACGCGCCGGACGATCGAGATCGAAGGATTATGCCAATAGTTTACGAATTCGCTTGGTCGTTGTCAAGGATTTGCACAGGTTTTGTCCTGACCCTGCGGGAAAGTGCTGACGGACGCTGCTACGGGGTGTCGCGTGAATCCTCCGGCGGGCACTGTTCCGCGGCGATCGCCTCCCGGATGCCGCTCGGGATCGCGCCCAGCCGTTGCGGATTGCTCCGCAAGACGAGTGCCTCCACCACGGCAAGACTCGCCGGAAGGACCTGGGCGCGATCGACCTGAACCGGGATCGCCGCCATCGTGTCTTCCGCTGTCCGCGCGGACAGCCACGCATGGAGCGCCGAAACGGCGCCAGGACCGAATTCCTCACCGGGTGAAAGGTGCTGATGCAGCATGGAGAGAAACTGCCCCGTGCCGCCGGGCAGCAGCAGGCTCCCGGTCGAATCCGGCAGGATCTCCGCGGCGTCTATCGCGTCCATGGCGAGCTCGCGGGCGCGGTCGACCGAACCCGCCGGCGGCGGGGAGGCCATGATGGTTCGGTCGTACAGCACGCCGGAGCCGATCGGGATCGACCCGGAGGCCGTGACATCGCCATCGCCGCCGATCGTGACGAGCTCCGTGCTGGCCCCGCCAATATCGGCGATCACGCTCGGCTCGCCTGGAACCAGCCACGGCCGCGCGCCGACGGCCGTCAACCGCAGTTCCTCGTTGGCTTCGATGATCGGGATGCGCCTGGCGGTGCGTGCCTCGATCGCCGCGACCGCTTCGGCAGCGTTGTCCGCGATCCGGAATGCCTGCGTGGCCACGCCGGTGAACGTGGTGGCCCCAAGACGCCGGGCCATGGCCTCGAAGCGTTCGAGCGTCCCGATCAGTCGCTCCAGGCGGTCATCGGCGATGCGACCCGTCTCGGCGACCCGGAAGCCGATGCGGACGGTGTCCGCGTCGTGTTCCATCGCGACAGGACCATGTCCGGGAAAGCAGATATAGACGCTGACCTTGGCGGTGTTGCTGCCGATATCGACAATGGCGAACTTCGCGCCCGGCGCGATCCGATCCGTGATCATATCGGCCGGTTGTAGCGCGCGGAGACGAGCCGATCGAAGGCCTTGCGCCAGTTTGGCATGCCTGATCGCTCCATTTGCTCGCGAGTTTCTTCGAGCGGATAGTCGACGTAGTGCATCTCGACCGTCCAGCCATCGCTGGCGTCTTCGAAGATGGCGTAGCGAGGCCGCAAATCCTGGTCGCGAGGGTTGCCCACGGCGGAGACGTCGACCAGCGTGACGCCGTCGACGACGCGGGTATAGGCGACGTGCAAATGCCCGAAGGCGACGGTACGCGCGACCTCGTCACCGAGGATTTCCCCGACTTCGCGCTTGCTTGCGTTTGGCGAGAGGTGCCGGTCGACATCGGTCGGGTTGGCGTGGACGACGAGAAGATCCGCCTCGCGCCGCTGCTCGTTGCCAGGATGTGGCACCCGGATGGAGAAGGGGAGGGAGCAAAGAAATTCGAGGCCTGAATCGCCGATCTGGGCACGGGTCCAGGCGCTCGATGCCCCGCCATCGCCGTCGATGACGTCCCGGTCGGTGTTACCGTAGACGCATTCCGCATCGGCCTCGCGCAGCGCGGCGATGACCCCGGCCGGGTCCGGCCCGCCTTCACAGAGATCGCCGGCGACGAGGAGGTGATCTGTTTCGCGCAAGGCGATATCGTCGAGCACCCGCGAGAGGGCGAGTGAGTAGCCGTGGATGTCGGACATGACAGCGATCCGCATGTGGAAGCACCTCGCTTGGGCAGGAAGAATCTGGAACCTACGGTACACGATCGCGCTGGCGATTGGGATGGAGGGCGAGACATGAAACGCATGAGGCAGGATCGAGCGCAGGCGGTGGCGGATGCCGGCGATATCTTCATCGGTTCAGTGTTGCGGCAAAACCTGGTCGCCGAAGGTGACGCACCGTCGCTTCGGGTCACGGCGGTCACGTTCGACGATGGCGCGCGAAACCGATGGCATCACCATTCGACGGAGCAGGTGCTGGTCGTCACGCACGGCAAGGGCATCGTCGCGAGCGAGCACGAGACCTTTCACGTGACGCCCGGCGACGTGATGCTCATCCCGGCGGGTGAGCGACACTGGCATGGCGCCGAAGACGGCGAGTCGATGACGCACCTGTCGATCCTCATTCCCGGCGAGATGACGATCGACGAATGACCACCAACGCTCGCTGAGCGCGAACACCCCGGGAC
>JAEVYR010000534.1 GCA_023392645.1 Chloroflexota bacterium
TTTTCCACCGGATCAACGGCGCAAACCTGGACGCGGCGGTCCACGCCGCTCGCCTCTCGGCGATGCTCTTTCCGGTGGTCTACTTCCTCGCCGCCGCGGCGACGGCGATGATCGTCTACGTCGGCGGGCACCTCGTCTTCGACAACCGCATGACGATTGGCGAGCTGGTGCTGTTCGTGACGCTGATCGACCGCTTCTTCGCGCCGATCCGCGACCTCAGCCAGCAGTACAGCGTGCTGCAGTCGGCGATGGTCGCCGGCGAGCGCATTTTCGAGGTGCTCGATGTCGAGCCGGAGGTGCGCGACAAGCCGGACGCCTACGAGCTGCCGCCGATCGAGGGGCGGGTCGATTACACCGATGTCACCTTCGGCTACGGAGACACGGAGATCCTGCACGACATCAACCTGCACGTTGAGCCCGGCCAGACGGTCGCCTTCGTCGGCGAAACCGGCGCCGGCAAGAGCTCGATGGTCAACCTGCTGATGCGATTCGTCGACATCTGGAACGGCAGCATCACCATCGACGGGCACGACATTCGCGATGTCACGCAGGAGTCGCTGCGGTCGCAGCTCGGCATCGTGCTGCAGGATACGTTCCTGTTCGGCAGCACCATCCGCGAGAACATCAGCTATGCGCGGCCGGAGGCGACGCTGCGGGAGGTCGAGGCGGCGGCGAAGGAGGTCGGCGCGCACGACTTCGTCCGGAGGCTGTCGGAGGGCTACGACACGCCGGTGCAGGAGCGCGGAGTGAGCCTCTCGGTCGGGCAGCGCCAGCTCATCTCGTTCGCGCGGGCGTTGATCGCCGACCCGAAGATCCTGATTCTCGACGAGGCGACCAGCAGCATCGACACGCAGACCGAGAAGCTGATCCAGCAGGCGCTGAAGCGGCTGCTGGTGGGACGGACGAGCTTCGTGATCGCCCACCGGCTGAGCACGATCCGCGAGGCGGACATGGTGGTGGTGATGGACCACGGTCGCATCATCGAGCGCGGCACGCACGACGAGCTGATGGCCCAGCGCGGCGCGTACTACAGCCTCTACACCATGCAGTGGCGTGGCAACGAGATGGCCGCCGATTGATTCGGCGGTGTGGCGTTGCCTACATCTCGGGCATCATCCGGGATCTCCGATCACCCCCACGCCGTCGCGATCTTCCGGAATGCGGCGACGACCTCGTCGATGAGCGCGTCGTCGCCCAGCAGCAGCGTCTGCGGCAGCCAGACCGTCGTCGCGCCAGCCGCTTCCGCATGCGGGATCGGCTGGTCAGCGGCGTCGGCGCCGAACCGGTCGCGAATCGCGGTGCGAACCGCCTCGACGCGCGGCAGCGCCAGGTAACCGCCGCTGGCAGGTACGCCCTCCGCCGCCAGCGCCGCGAGGAGCGTCTCCCGGTCGCGACCGCCGAGCGCGTTCCGATCGTACGTGAGCTGGTAGAGGTGCCACGCGCACCGGGTGACGCGCGAGCCGACCCGCAGCGGCGTCACTCCCGGAATTTCTCCGAGCGCCGCCGACAGCCGCGCCGCGGATCGGTCGCGACGGTCCATCTGCTCCGGCAGCCGGCCGAGCTGCGCCAGCAGGATCGCCGCCTGCCACTCGGTCATGCGCAGGTTGCGACCGACCATCGCGAAGTCGAACATGCCCGGGCGCTCGGGGTCGCGTCCGGTGTTGTGGATCGCCCAGACGCGGTCGCGCAGCTCGCGATCGCCGGTCACCACTGCGCCGCCCTCGCCGCCGGTGATGTTCTTGCTTTCCTGGAAGCTGAAGCAGCCGAGGTCGCCGATCGTCCCCACGCCAAACCCATTCCACGACGCGCCCCACGCCTGGCAGGCATCTTCCAGCACTGGTAGCCCGGCGTGCTCGGCCACGGCCATCACGCCGTCCATGTCGGCTGGCAGCCCGCCGATGTGCACCGGCACGATCGCCTTCGTCTTCGGGGTGATCGCTGCCTCGATGCGATCGGGGTCGATGGTGTTCGTGGCTGGGTCGATGTCGACGAAGACCGGGCGGGCGCCCAGCGTCAGGATCGCGCCGGCGGTGGCGACGAAGGTCCACGCGCTGGTGATCACCTCATCGCCGGGGCCGACCCCCAGCGCTTCCAGAGCGGCCTCCAGCGCGGTGCTGCCGCTGGTGGTGCAGACCGCGTGCTCGGCGCCCTGGAAGCGGGCGAAGGCGGCCGCGAATGCCTCCACCTTCGTCCCGGTGATGCTGCCCCATTGACCGGATTCGAGCACCGCGAGCAGGTTGTCGCGCTCGCGGTGATCGTGGACGGGCCACTCCGGCAGCGGACGAGTGACGGACGGCGAGCCGCCGTCGATGGCGAGTGGCGTGGTCATGCTATCCCTTCGGCGTTTTGCGCGGCCGCTCCACCCGCACTGGCTCATGGCCGCGGCACAGGAGTTGCTTCTATCGTCGTCATGGCGCATTGAAGCATGGATTGATCGCGAACGGAGACGGAAGCTGCATGGCGACGGCAAACGCAACGACCGCGGCAGGGGCGAGATCGCTCCCGGCCGCCGACGCATCCAGGCTGCGGCTGCTCAATGCGGTGATTGGACTGGTGCATTTCGCGCAGGGGATTGTCCTGCTCATCCTGAGCAATGACTTCTCCCTGCCGGTGACGCGAGCGTTCCTGACCGGCCCCCCTGGCTCGATGCCGGAGCAGGAGACGTGGTTCGACGTGCTGCTCGGACCGGCAATTGCCGTGTTCCTGTTTCTCGCGGCGATCGATCACCTCCTCATGGCGGCACCGGGCGTCAACGCCTGGTACAACGGCATGATCGCCAACGAGCGCAACGACGCTCGCTGGATCGAGTATTCGGTGAGCGCCTCGTTGATGATCGTGCTGATTGCGATGATCACCGGCGTCTCCGATATCGGCGCGCTGATCGCGATCGCCGGGGTGAACGCCTGCATGATCTTTTTCGGGCTGGTGCAGGAGGTCATCAGCCGGCCGAGCGAGGGGCGAGTGAACTGGATGCCGTTCATCTATGGCTGCTTCGCCGGAGCCGTGCCGTGGGCCATCATCGCGCTCCAGGTGGCGTCGTCCGAGGATCGGGGCCCCGGGCCGCCGACCTTCGTCTACGCCATCATCGTGTCGCTCTTCCTGCTGTTCAACTCGTTCGCCGTCAATATGGTGCTCCAGTACAAGCGGGTCGGACCGTGGCGCAGCTACGTCTTCGGGGAGAAGGCCTACATCATCATCAGCCTGGTCGCGAAGAGCCTGTTGGCGTGGCAGGTGTTCGCCAATGTTCTCGTGGGGAGCTAGCGCGAGGTGTTGAAAGGTGTCTTCGGAAGCGACGTTGGCCGGCGCGAGATCGGCAGCACGCTTGAGGTGCATCTGGAGCGCAGCGCCAGGGCAGCCCGGCATCTCGATGCAACGGCGAGCGACGCCGTGCACCGCGTCACGACCGGCGAGGGCCCGGTCGGGGAGTTCGCCGCCGAGATCGTGCGCCTCGCGGACTGGGGCGCGGCGCCCCAGTCGAAGGA
>JAEVYR010000541.1 GCA_023392645.1 Chloroflexota bacterium
ACCCTATCGCGTCCAGCGATACCGACGCGCCCGACACCGGCGCGGAAGACCGGCCGCGAGAGGCAACGCTGGCCGATGACGACAGCGATCCCGACCGCGAGGAGCAGGGGCGAATCGGATATGGCCGCTGGGGCAAGTGGTCGCCGATCGGGCTGGGGTTGCTGATCCTGCTGTCGGTGGTCGCCGTCTGGATCGCCGACCGGGCCGGAGATGACGACGCCGGCGATCCACCGTCATCGACGACCACCGGCGAGCTGAAGGAGCCGCGTCCGGCGCCGGATTTCGAGATCGCGCTGCTGAACGGCGAGGGCACGGTGTCGCTCGACGAGCTGGCGGGCAAGACGGTGGTGCTCAACTTCTGGGCGTCGTGGTGCAACCCCTGCCGGGAGGAGATGCCGGCGCTGCAGGAGAGCTGGGAGGCGCATCAGGACGACGATGTCGTCTTCGTCGGGGTGGGTGCCAAGAACGACAAGCAGGGCGACGCCGAGGCGTTCGCCGAGGAATTCGGGATCACCTACCCGATCGGCCGGGATCTCGAGGGTGGCGACAAGCTCTCGGGGGCGGCGGAGAAGGAATACGGCATTCGGCTCTACCCGGCGACGTTTTTCATCACGCCGGAGGGGATGATCAACGAGATCGTCTTCGGTCCGCTGGATACGGACCGGTTGGAGACCTCCATCGCCAACGCCTCGGATTGAGCGCTTTCCCCGAGACGAACGAGGTCGTGGCCGGGCGCGTCATGGTGCGCGACGACCGATCTGTGGCACCAATACAGCGGTGCTCATGGACGTTGCATCGTCGGGGCGGGCCTCCCCGATCCGAGCCGCATGCGGTGCAACCAATCGGAAAACCGCTGAAAGCGATGTCATCCTGAGCGGAGGGCCGAATTGCCGGAGTCCAAAGCTCCCCGCATCGGACGGCCCGCAGGCCCGAGACGAGCGGTCCGGGGCTTCGTTGATTTCGCCATCGTCGCGCGTCCTCGCCGACCAACCAGATGACGACACGAAGGGGGCGCAAAAGCGCCCCCCTTCGGCTCAGCAGGGCATCATTTCATGATGTCCCGTATCGTCGTGCCCGCCTCGCTCAGACGCCGAGGGCGGTGAGCTGCTGGTCGAGTGTGGTGAGGGTCTGGTCGGCGCGGTTGATCGCGTCCGCCGCCTCCTGCACCCGCGTGGTGTCACCGTTGCTGATCACCAAGAAGACGATGCCGCCGGCGTTCGACAGGTCGGCGTGGATCGAGGTGAGCTGATCGGCGATCGCCGCTTGCTCGGGCGGGGCGGTGATCGGGGTGGTGTCGATCGCCATCCAGCCGATGACGATAGTGGTCAGGCGAGTCGTGTCGGCGTCGGTGAAGGTGTCCTTGGCGAGGATCGCGCGCAGCTCGGCGATTTCGGCCTGGTACTGGTCGACTTCGGCGCGGGCCTGCTGCAGGAAGGCGGTGGCGTCGGTGGCCGTGCCGGTGTTGCCGGCAACGGGCGTGGGCGTCGTCGGCAGGGTGGTCGTGGTTTGCGTCGTCGTGGTGGCAGGCGTGGGCTGGCCGGCCTGCCCGCTGTTGACGTCTTCGCGGACGTTGTCGCCGTTGCCGACGCCGATCTCGACATCGACGATCGCCTGGTTGCTGTCGGTGACGAGCCGCAGGTACAGGTCGCCCGGAACGCCCGGGATGCCGGTATCGGTCATCGCCTGCTGGGTGATGCTGCCGGCGAGAATCTGGCTGGTGACCGGCATCAGCAGGCTGCCATCGGCGAGCTGTTCCGGCTGGGGCAGGGTGGTGACGTCGGCCGGCATGAAGCCGGTGAGGATGCCGGATGCCTCCTGGGACGTCCACGGCTGGGCCGGGGTGAGCCAGATGATGATCGCCTGGTCGCTGGCGTAGACGACGTAGAGGTCGGAGATCGACCCGCTGCCACTGTAGGCGGCGCCGGTGACGTTCGGGTTGGTCTCGCTGGGGTCTTCCTGGGTGGGCTGGCCGTGGGCGGCTTCGAACGCGGCGCGCGCGCCGCCGATGCGGCCGTCGAGGGCGCCGCCCTGGGGCTGGGTCTGTTGCTGAGTGGAGGGCTGCGTCGGCTGGCCGTCGATCACGTCGGCCGTCGGTTGCTGCTGGCCCGTGGTCGGCTGCGCCTGCGCGGATGTCGCCGGAGCCCCCGCCTGCTCGGTGGGGAGCTGCAGCTCGGTGGAGGATGGCGTCTGGGCCGCGGCGCCGGCGTCATCGCAGGCGCCGCCGTTGCCGTCCGGATCGAGCGACGATGCCAGGCTGGGGTTGATGTCGAGCGCGAACTGCGCCGCCGCCTGGCTGCTGTAGTCGGCGCAGGTAGGCGCCTGGGCGGTGGCTGCCAGCGGGAGCGCCAGCGCGCTCATCAGCAAGGCGATGAGCCCGAGAAGATGGGGAACCCGTGAGGTTTTTCGCATGGTTCTCGCTCCCTGTCCAAGGTGGTGTCAGGCGCTGATCGCGTGGTCATCACTCTACCAGACGCCGGGGTCCGTCGGACGGTTCCGCGCGGGGAAATGACGGCACCCCCGGAACCGCGGTTCCGGGGGTGCCGTGTAACGCGCTGGCCGTTCAGCGGGTGCGGGCTTCGACCGGGATCTCGACCCGCGTCACCCAGTCGGCGTAGGTGTCGTCGGTGCCGCGCACGGTGGCGAAGAAGATATCGCTGAGCTGCTTCGTGATCGGCGCCTCGCCGGGCGTGCCGATCTGGCGGCCGTCGATGGTGTCGATCCGGGCGACCTGCACGCCGGTGCCGCAGAAGAACGCCTCTTCGGCGAGATACAGCTCGGAGCGATCGATCGAGCGCTGCTCGCTCGGGATGCCGAGATCATCGGCCACCTTGAGCAGCGAGCGCCGGGTGATGCCTTCCAGCACGTCGCCGGTGATCGGCGGCGTGATCAGGGTGCCGTCCCGGACGATGAAGAGGTTGCAGCCGCTGCCCTCGGCGACCTCGCCACCCTCGCTGAGCATGATCGCCTCGTCGGCGCCCATTTCCTCGGCCTGGTCCTTGGCGAAGGCGGAGTTGATGTAGGCGCCGGTGATCTTGCCGCGGCTGGGGATGGCGTTATCGGCGATGCGCGTCCACGAGGAAACGATCACCTTCTGGCCACGGTGGGTGTCGAGGTAGTCGCCCATCGGCATCATGTAGACGGCGAGCTCGTCGTCGATGCCCTGCAGGCGGGGGGTGAGCTGGACCGACGACTTGTAGACGAAGGGGCGGAAGTACACGTCGCTGGTCGGGGCGTTCTTCTTCGTCAGGTCGATGAGCACCTGGCCGACGCTGTCGACGTCGTGGGGCAGGTTCATGCGCAGCAGCTTCGCCGAGCGCAGCAGCCGCGCGGCGTGCTCGCGCAGGCGGAAGATGTTGATGGTCTGGCCATCGTCGTCGAGGTAGCCGCGAACGCCGGCGAACGCGCCGGTGCCATATTGCAGGGCGTGGGTGCCGATGCTGACCTTCGCCTCACCGAACGGCACGATGTTGCCCTCGAAATAGGCGTAGGGCATGGTCTCCGCGAACCTGGCCATGATGAACTCCTGTAACGACCTGTCTGGTGTGGTGATGACAGCGCGCTGCGACGCATCTCCGGCGATGTGGCAGTTGGCCCCGATTATCGCACAGGGCCGCCGGATTCGGGGTTGCGACGACGCACCATTCCGTGAAGGGAAGATGGCAGGTACCGGGCACATTTGTGCGACGTATTGGGAAAGCAACGGGCACATCACGCGGACCGTCGCGATCGCTTGAGCGAGTAGCCGTGTGGAAAGCCCAGCGCGCGTAGCGCCGCCCCTGTGGCGGCTCGCCCTGGGTTTTCCGCAGGTGACGAGTGACGATTCTCACCGCCAACGAACGCTGTCTCCCTCGGCTGTGCAGCTTCGGCGCTACGCTCGGAAAGACATCGATTCTTGGAAACGGGAATCGGGAGTTGGGGGTCCGAGTGCGCGCGCCCACGGAGGGGCGAGCCTACCTGACGACAGCGTTTGTAGGTGGAAGACTGCGTTCCTCGGTGG
>JAEVYR010000559.1 GCA_023392645.1 Chloroflexota bacterium
CCGGTGAAGGGGTCGAGCCCGGCGGCGCTGGCGGTGACCACGGCGTCGACGCCGCTCACCTGGGACGCCGCCTGCGCGACCGCGTCGACGTCGCTGCCGAGCACCGCGACGGTGACGGGCCCGCCGAGCGCGTCCGCCAGCGACCGCGCGGCGGTGACGAGTTCGAGCGTGACGGGTCTGAGCGCGCCACCCGCGTGCTCGGCGAATACGAGAACACCTGACATTTGCCGATCCTTTCAAACTGATACCGTGGCGATCGCGATGATTCAGCCACGTCCCGCCGGCCCAGGGACTGGGTTACGTGGCCCTTATGATGCGTCTTACCCGGCGATCAGCTTGTTGTCCTTCATCCACGCCACCAGCTTTGCCGCGGCGTCCTCGGCGGATTCGCCCTGGACGATGATCCCCTCGGCCTCGCGTTGCGGCGCGGTCGGCTCGGACCAGCTCAGCCGGCTCTCCTGCTTCGGCGCGGCGGCAACCTTGTCGACCGGCTTCTTCTTCGCCGCCATCATGCCCTTGATCGAGGGGTAAATCGGCTCCGCCGTGGACGACCCGACGACGACCATCACCGGGGTCGGCACGGTCACCTGCTGATAGCCGCCTTCGGTATCGCGCTGAAGCGACACCGTGCCGTCGGCACCGTCGACCGCCATCACGCTGGAGACGTGCGGCATGCCGAGTACCTCGGCGAGCTGCGTGCCGACCTGCCCGGTTTCGATGTCGTCGGATAGCTGCCCAACCAGCACGACCGATGGGTCGAGCGGCCTGATCGCCTCGGCCAGCACATTCGCCATATCGAGCGAATCGCGCTGATCCTGGTCGCTCAGGTCAACGTGCACGCCGCGATCCGCGCCCATCGCCAGCGCCCGGGTGAGCGCGTCCTTCGCCGCCGCCGGACCGGCCGTGACGGCGACGACCTCTCCGCCGAGCTTCTCCTTCAACGTCAACGCATGCTGGACCGAAAAGGCGTCGTAGGAATTCATCGCCTTGCCCGACAGCCGGGCCTTGCCGGTCGCCGGGTCGATCCGGACCGCGTTCATGTCTGGCACCTGCTTCACGAGTACGACGATCGTCATGCGTTCTCCCCTGTGACACCCTGCGCGAAGGTTGGCTTGCGCTTCTCGACGAACGCCGCCATGCCCTCACGCTGCTCTTCTCCCCCGAACCCATCCGCGAAGGTCCGGGCCTCTTCCGCCAGCGAACCCGCCGCGTTCGATCCGCGCGTCAGGGCGATCAGCCGCTTCGATGCGCGTACCGCCTGCGGGCCCGCTTGCGCGATCGACGTCGCGAGCGCCCGCACCTCGCTCATCAGCTCGGACGCCGGGTGGACGGCGTTGACCAGGCCGATCCGCAGCGCCTCCTGGGCATCGATGCGCTTGCCGGTGTAAATCATCTCGGCCGCGTAGCCCGGACCGACCGCTCGCGCCAGCCGCTGCGTGCCGCCCCAGCCCGGCGGGATGCCGAGCTGCACCTCCGGCTGGGCGAACACCGCGTTCTCGGAACAGTGGCGGACGTCGCAGGCCAGCGCCAGCTCGCTCCCGCCGCCGAGCGCGAACCCGTTGACGGCGGCGATCACCGGCTGCGGCAGCGACTCGATCGCGCTGGCGACCGCATGCCCGAGGCGCGCGAACTCCAGCGCCTCGTCACGGCTCTTGGTCGCCATCTCCTTGATGTTCGCCCCGGCGATGAAGGCGCGGTCACCCGCGCCCGTGAAGATCACCGCGCGGACGCCGTCATCCGCGCCGAGCTCGCGGAACGCCGTCGCAAGCTCCTCCAGCAGGTCACTGCTCAGCGCGTTCAATCGTTCCGGTGCGTTGACCGTCACCGTCGCGACCGCGCCGTCTCGTGTCACGTCAATGCTCATCCCATCTCCCAACGTCTTCGATCGCCTGGCGGTGCCGCGCGGATACGCCCAGATAGCGCCCGGCGATGCCATCGAGGTGCGCTTGCGCCTTTTCGTCGAGGGCGGATCGTGGTTTCGCCGGCACGCCGACCATCACCGTGCCATCCGGCACCTCGACCCGCTCCGTCACCAGCGCCCCGGCCGCCACCACGCAGTGACTGCCGATACGCGAGTACGACATCACGATCGCGCCCATGCCGATCATCGAGGAATCGCCGATCGTCGTGCCGTGAACGATGGCACCGTGCCCGATGGTGACGTCGGGCCCGACGACCACGGGCGCGTCCAAATTGACATGCACCACTGCGCTGTCCTGCACGTTGGCGCGGTTCCCGATGCTGATAGGCGCGATGTCGCCCCGCACCGTGGCGTGGTACCAGACGCTGACCTCCTCGCCGAGGGTGACGTTGCCGATCACGACCGCCGTCGGCGCGATCCACGCGCTCTCGGCGATTGTCGGCCAGACGCCCTCGTACGGCAGGATGATCGCGCCCGGGTAGCGCTTCCGAAAACCGGCGGCGAGATCGGCGGAATCAATCGCCATGCCGTCAGCCATCGACTCGCACCACGATCGCGTCGCCCTGGCCACCGCCGGAGCAGATCGCGGCGACGCCGATGCCACCACCACGGTCCTCCAGCTCCTGCACCAGCGTCATCACGATGCGCGTGCCGCTGGCGCCGATCGGGTGGCCGAGCGCGACCGCGCCGCCATTGACGTTGACCCTGTCAAGGTCGATGCCCAACCGGCTGCTGGAGATCAGGGTGACGCTGGCGAACGCCTCGTTTATTTCGAAAAGAGACACGTCGTCGATGGTGACGCCGGCCTTCGCGAGTGCCTTCTCGATCGCCATCGCCGGCGTATACGCCAGGTACGGCGCGTCCCACGCCGAGGCGGCGTGGCCCAGCACGGTGGCACGGGGCTTCAGGCCGCGCTCGCTCGCCCACGACTCGGCCACGACCATCATCGACGCCGCACCATCGTTGACGCCCGGCGCGTTGCCAGCGGTGACGGTCGAGTTGGGGTCGAACGCCGGCTTGAGCTTCGCCAGCGCCTCGGCGGTGGTATCGGCGCGGGGCGCCTCGTCCGTATCGACGATTGTCACCTGTCCCTTGCGACCCTGAATTTCGACCGGCACGATCTCGTTTGCCATCCGGCCCGAGGCGATCGCCGCCACCGCCCGCTGGTGCGAGCGCAGCGCCCAGGCGTCCTGCTCCTCGCGCGAGACATGCTCCTCGGCCGCGACGTTGCCGCCGTGGATGCCCATGTGGACGCAGTCGACCGCGCACATCAAGCCGTCGCCGATCATCATGTCCTCGAAGGTGCCGTCGCCCATCCGGTACCCGAACCGCGCCTTGCGAACGATGTAGGGCGCGTTGGACATGCTTTCCATGCCGCCGGCAGCCACCACGCGATAGTCGCCGGCGCGAATCAAGGTGTCCGCAAGGGTGATGGCACGCATGCCGGAGCCGCAGACGCGGTTGATCGTCTCGGCGTTGACGGTGCGGTCGAGCCCGATCCCAAGAGCGACCTGTCGCGCCGGGTTCTGGCCTGCCCCGCCCTGCAGCACCTGGCCCAAAACGACGTTCTCGACGTCGGCGGCGTCGACGCCGGCGCGCTCAAGATT
>JAEVYR010000624.1 GCA_023392645.1 Chloroflexota bacterium
CGGCGGGGGCGCCCCCCCGCCCGGTCCGCCTGGGGCTATCATCCCGGCGCGCGTGCGCTCGCGTCCTTCTCCTTCGCGATCTCCTTCGCCAGCACCGACGTGTTCAGCGCGAGGAACCCCGCGGCCAGCGCGAGCTGCCGCGAGTAGTCGTGCGCACGCAGGTGGAATCCGATCGCCACGGCGAAGAAGCCGCTGAGCCCGGCCGCCGCCGCCGCGCCGATCCGCGGCACGCCCGCCAACCCGAGCGCCAATCCAAGTGCGCCGGCGGTCTTCATCGTGCCGATCATCGGCAGCCACGATGCCGGCACCCGCGCCTTGCGCATGCCGGGCAGGATCGGTCGAAATCGCACCAGAGCGGCGATGCCCGAGAAGGAATTCGCCGCGATGGCAGCGGTCGTCAGCGTCGTTTGCCTGGAAAACACGATTCGCCTCCTTGCGATCGAGTGGCCAGCAATCGCCAGGCCACACTTCTTTGGAGACGAACGACATCCGTGCGCTGTGACGGACCCACCCTAGATGGCTGCCTGAACACGGCGCGGAGCCGGTGGGCGATCGAACCCGGAGAGCGACCACTCGATCGGCTCGGCGACCGCGATGCCCAGCTCGCCGGCGAGCGGCGCCAGCTTGTCGAGCGCCATGATCGTCCGGATCGCGGCGATCCGCCCGTCGCGAACATCGAGAACAATCACGCGGTCGAGCTCGCCTCGGTTG
Organism: Chloroflexota bacterium; assembly: GCA_023392645.1. Classification (GTDB taxonomy): domain Bacteria; phylum Chloroflexota; class Chloroflexia; order Thermomicrobiales; family UBA6265; genus JACCVC01. Next base: position 712 of record JAEVYR010000624.1, read on the forward strand.
AGCGAAACCGCCGCCGGCGCGCCGTTGATGTCGACGATCATCGACGTCAGCTCCGCCAGAACCGGAATCTTCTTCATCACGCCGATCCAGCCGCGCGCGACGCGGTCGGCGCCGATAACCGGACGCGGCCACGCCAGGCGCTTGCCGCCGCCATCGCCTTCCCAGACGACATCGTCCGCCAGCAATGTGGCGACCCGGCCGGCATCCCCACTCGCGAGCGCGGCCAGGAACCGCTCGATGATCGCCCGATGCTCGGACGCCGGCGCGACCGACGGGCGCGGCTCACTTGCCAGCCGCAGCTGCGCGCGCCGGAAGATTTGACGGCACGACGCCACGCTCTTGCCGACATGCGCGGCGATGTCGTCGTACGGCAGGTCGAGCCCTTCGCGCAGCACGTAGACCACGCGCTGATCCGGTGACAGGCGTTCCATCAGCGCAAGCAATGCGATCGACACCTGCTCGCGCCGCTCCACCGTCGCCTCCGGTCCATCGAGCACGGCGGTCGTCAGCACCGGCTCGGGCAGCCAGGTGCCGGTGTACTGCTCGCGCCTGACCCGAGCGGATTTCAGGTAGTCGAGCGCGAGGCGGGAGATCGCGGTCGTCAACCACGCGCGCAGCGAGTCGACATCGGGCGAGCCGGCGTTCAGGTGCCGCATCCAGGCGTCGTGGACGAGATCCTCGGCGTCGCTGGCGCTGCCGGTCATCCGGTAGGCGATCGAAAAGAGATAGGGGCGGACCTGCTGGTAACTCTGGGAGGGGGCGTTGGCGATCACGCGCGGGCAACTCCTGACGATGCGATGGCGGTGAGCCGGGGACCCGACCCCATTGTCGACCCCCCGTCAAACCGCCGGTTGCCCACTGGACGAGCGACCGTCCCGGAATGTGACACCTGGCTGATCCGACGCGCTCAACTCACGATGACGCGGAACGCCAGCATGACGACGATCAGGATCAGGAATCCGACGACCAGCCCGATCCCTGACGGATCTCCGCTTGCGCGCGAGCGACCGCCGACCGTATTCGCGACCAGCAGGATCAGGATGAGCGGGATGAAGAGTCCGAACACCCCGAACGCGCCGAGCAGCGCGATCCCGAACGGGGACAGGAACAGGCCGGCGGCGACGGTATCGGCAGCCAGCGTGATGGATGAAACGAGCATGAGACCTCCGATCGTGCCGGATCATCGGTCACCGGCGATGCTCGCGAAGCCGCGTCCTCCGGTGACCCTCTCTACGCATCACACGATTCGGGCGCCGGAAATGTGACAGCGGCGAGGGACGCGACCTCCATCGAGATCCGCAACGTGCCACGACCCATGCACGGCGACCGAACACCCACGTCGAATACGCCGATAATTGAGACGGGAACGACCCAGCGCGCCTCATGGAAGGAAGTGCACCATGCGACTCGAGGGCAAGACCGTCATCGTCACCGGCGCGGCCTCCGGCATCGGGCTGGCCACCGCGAAGCTGTTCGCGAGCGAGGGCGCCGCGATCGTCGCCGCCGACTGGAATCGCGAGCGACTCGATGCCGCCGTGGCCGAGATCGATGCCGCCGGCGGCGCCGTCACCGGGAGCCAGGGTGACATCAGCGACAAGGCGACCGCCGAGGGGTTGATCGACCTCGCCGTGTCCACATACGGCGGACTCGACGTGCTCGTCAACAACGCCGGGGTGATGGACCACATGGCCGGCATCGACGCGATGACCGACGACATTTGGCGCAAGGTGATGGCGATCAACGTCGACGGTCCGATGTACACCAGCCGCAAGGCCGTCCAGCAGATGCTGGCACACGGCGGCGGCTCAATCATCAACATCGCCTCGGTCGGAGGCATCTCCGGCGCGGCCGCCGGCACCGCCTACACGGTCAGCAAGCATGCGCTCGTCGGCATGACGCGCAGCATCGCCTGGATGTATGCGAAGCGCGGCATCCGGTGCAATGCGATCTGCCCCGCCGGCGTCGCGACCCACATCCAGGAGACGATGCCACAGGCTCAGCTCGACCCGATCGGGTACGCTCGCGCCATGGAGTTCGGCTCGCTGGCGCCCGCGTTCCTCGAGGCGGACGAAATCGCCCGGATGGCGCTGTACCTCGCCTCCGATGACGCCCGCTACGTCAACGGCGCGATCATCCCGGCCGATGCCGGTTGGACCGCCACCTGACCGATCCCGGCGAGCACGCTATCCGGCAACGGGCTCCACTTCGAAATGCACCGTCCGGGTGCCGATGATCCGGTGGTACCAGGGAATCAGCCAGCGCTGCAGGATCGGATACTTGCGCGCGATCGCGCGAGCGGCGATGGACGCTTCGTCGCCTTCGAGAATGCGCGCCCGCGCCTCGATCGCCGGTCCGGTCGGGGTGCCCCGGATCGTCGACGGCGCGATCGTGACGCGTGGGTTCCGCCGGATTCGCTTCGTCTTCCCCGCCTTCTCGTAGCTGCGGAAGTAGGCGTGCTCGCCATCCACCGCGATGTGCACCGGCGTGCCCACGGGCGTGCCATCACGCTTGAACGAGGTCAGCAGGACCGTGTTCTGCGTTGCGTATCGACCGAGATCGAATCCCGGAATGCTGGCTGCGACCATGACGTCACCTCTTCGATCTATCGGATCGATCCACATCGATCCATCCAGCCAGCAGACGATCGCCTCGCGGTCAACGTGACGTCGCCCGTGTGCTTTCCAGCACAC
>JAEVYR010000209.1 GCA_023392645.1 Chloroflexota bacterium
GGACGGTGATCAGCTCCTGTCCGTCCATGTAGGGCCGGATCGCCTCCGGCACGACGATGTCGCCCTCCGGCGTCTGGTAGTTCTCCATGATCGCGATGATGGTTCGCGGCAGCGCCAGCCCCGAGCCATTGAGCGTGTGGACGTACTGCGGCCGCTTGCCTTCCTCGGGGCGATAGCGGATGTTCATCCGGCGCGCCTGGAAGTCGTTGAACTTCGAGCACGACGAAATTTCCAGCCACTCCTGCGAACCAGGCGCCCAGCACTCGATGTCGAAGGTGTGGGCCGACGCGAACGTCATGTCGCCGGTCGAGAGGTCGAGCAGCCGGTACGGGATCTCCAGGCGCGAAATGATGTCGGTCGCCTCGACGATCAGCCGGCGAAGCTCGGCGTCCGATTGTCCGGGCTTGACGAACTTGACCATCTCGACCTTGTCGAACTGGTAGACCCGCTTGATGCCGCGTACGTCGCGGCCGGCCGAGATTTGCTCGTTGCGGAAGCATGGCGTGTGCGCGGTGTGGTAGATCGGCAGCATCGCCTCGTCGAGAATCTCGCCTCGGTAGAGGTTCGTCACCGGCACTTCGGCGGTCGGGATCAGCCAGCGGTCCTCGTCCTGCACCTTGAAGAGTGCGTCGGCGAACTTCGGCAGGTTCCCGGTGCCGACCAGCATCTCCGACAGCACCATGTAGGGCGGGGCGACTTCAGTGTATCCGTGCTCCCTGGTGTGGATGTCGAGCATCCACCGCGTGAGCGCCCGCTGGAGTTTCGCGCCGTCGCCCCGCAACACGTAGCCGCGCGCGCCGGAGAGCTTGATGCCGCGCTCGAAGTCGATGATGCCGAGGCGCTCGGCGAGGTCCCAGTGGGGCTGTGGCGCGAAGTCGAACTCGCGCTTCTGGCCGTGCTCCTCCCGCACGACGTTGGCGGTCTCGTCGGGGCCGACCGGCACATCCTCATCGGGGATGTTCGGCAACCCGATCAGCAGGTCGTGCTGTTCCGCCTCCGCAGCGCGGACGTCGTGGTCGAGCGCCTCGATGCGGTCGCCGAGCTGGCGCATCTCCGCGATACGCCGGTTGCGCTCGTCGGCGTCCTTCGTCTTGCCGACCAGCTTCGAGCCCGAGTTGCGCTCGGCCTTGAGCCGGTCGACCTCGGTGATCAGCTCGCGGCGGCGCTGATCGAGCTCGAGGATGTGGTCGATCGGCGGGTCGATGTTTTTCTTCCGGGCGGCGTCGCGGACGCGCTCCGGTTCGTCTCGGATGAGCTGGATATCGATCACGGGTCATCACCTCATGGGTCAGGAATCACGCACTCCACCGCAAACTCTGCCACAGATGGCAGGGTTCAACGAGCAACGCCCCAGGTGACCTCGTGGCGAGGACCCGGCGTTGCTCAGGTAGACGGGGAGGCGTCGACGAGGATCAGACCGGGGAGGAACTTGCTCCACGCGTCGTCCGGGGAGCTGTCGAGCCGGCGTTCGACGGTGTAGTACATGCCGGCGCGCGGCTCGCGCGGTTGCTGCCTGAGCGCCATGCGCGCCTCGGCGAGGCTCTTGCCGCCCTTGCGGTGATTGCAGGGCTGGCAGGCGGCGACGACGTTGTCCCATGTATGAAGACCCCCGCGTGAGCGGGGTATGACGTGGTCGATCGTGAGGTTGGAACCGTGCAGGCCGCAGTACTGGCAGGTGTAATGGTCCCTGATGAAGATTTCCTTGCGGGTGAGCTTCACCCGGGGCCGGGGCCGCTTGATCAGGTGGAAGAGGCGAATCACCGAAGGGAAAGGGAAGACCTTCGTGGCGCTCGCGATACGACCGCGGGCAGCTTCGAGGAGTTCCGCCTTGCCGAGCAGCACGAGCTTTAGCGCGCGCCGCACGCTGCATACATTGAGAGGTTCGTAGTTTTGATTCAGGACAAGGACGGAATCCCTCATGACGCGGATCCTTTGGTGCTGGCTTGGCTGGACCGGCACACCCGCCGACCCGCCATATCGCCCGCGACCTGACGTTTTGGATGGTAGCACGCGGAGCGATACGATCACAACGCCGATCTTGAAGTTCTTATGAAGCAGAATGTAGCGCGATGTTTCGGTGCCCCTGCGGGTAGAGATTCGAGAGCCGCCCCTTCGGCCCCGCGAAGCTGGCAGACACGGATTCTCGGGTCCATGTGCCTTCGGCGGGGTCACGATCGTATGAGAATGGCGCCCAATGTGCTGGCAGTTCCGCCACCAGACAGCCGGTGGTCACCGGATATCAGGGTATTGGCCGTCTTCGCATCCTGGTCGCGCGACGCGGACACTCAGCAAAGCCGGCGTCGGGCGCCATTGCCGGCGCGTAACGGCGATTCACATCGTGCTGGCGAGCGCGGGCACGGCCTCCGATACGCTCTCTCCATAGGGAGTGAGGGAGGGGGAGAGGTTGATATCGGGAATATGGCCTGGGGGCGGAAGTGGTTCCAGAATCGATGACGGGCCGGCGATTGACCGGCCCGTCGTCGTGTTCGCAGGTTGTCGGTGCCGTCAGTCGGCGGCGGCGGGCGCGGCGATGCCGAGCACCGGCGCGAGGTAGTGCCCGGTGTGCGACCCGGAATCACACGCGACCTGCTCCGGCGTCCCCTCGGCGATCACCAGTCCGCCACCCGCGCCGCCTTCGGGTCCGAGATCGATCAGCCAGTCGGCCGACTTGATAACGTCGAGGTTGTGCTCGATCACGACGATCGTGTTGCCGCCGTCGGCCAGCCGCTGCAGCACGCCCAGCAATCGCTCTATGTCGGCGAAGTGGAGCCCGGTCGTCGGCTCGTCGAGGATATACATCGTCTTGCCGGTCGCCCGCCGCGAGAGCTCGCTCGACAGCTTGACCCGCTGGGCCTCGCCGCCCGAGAGCTGCGTCGCCGGCTGCCCGAGCTTGATGTACCCGAGTCCGACATCGTTGAGCGTTTCGAGCTTGCGCTTGACCGCCGGGATGTTCTCGAAAAACGTGACGCCTTCCTCGACGGTCATGTCGAGCACGTCGGCGATGGACTTGCCCTTGTAGGTGATCTCCAGCGCCTCGCGGTTGTAGCGCTTGCCCTTGCAGACCTCGCAGGGCACGAACACGTCGGGCAGGAAGTTCATCTCTATCTGGATGATGCCCTCGCCCTTGCATGCCTCGCAGCGGCCGCCCTTGACATTGAAGGAGAAGCGGCCCGGCTTGTAGCCGCGCGTTTTCGCTTCCGGCATCGAGGCGAACAGCTCGCGAATCGGCGTGAACACGCCGGTATAGGTGGCGGGATTGGAGCGCGGCGTGCGGCCGATCGGGCTCTGGTCGATCTCGATCACCTTGTCGAGATGTACCATGCCCTCCAGCGTGTCGTGCGCGCCTGGCTTGACCTTCGCCCCGTGCAACTCCTGCGCCAGGCGCCGGTAGAGCGTGTCCGTGACCAGCGAGCTCTTGCCGGAGCCGGAGACGCCGGTGATGCACGTGAATGTTCCGAGCGGGAAGTCGACGGTGATGTCACGGAGGTTGTTCTCACGCGCGCCGGTCAGCTTCAGCGTATGGCCGTTGCCCTCGCGCCGGTTCGGCGGCACGGGAATCGACCGCGCGCCGCTCAGGAACTGGCCGGTGATCGACTCCGGCACCCGCTTGATGTCGTCCATCGTCCCTTCGGCGACGAGGTTGCCGCCGTGCTCGCCGGCGCCCGGACCGATGTCGACGATCCAGTCGGACGCGCGCATGGTGTCCTCGTCGTGCTCGACGACGAGCAGCGTGTTGCCGAGGTCGCGCAACCGTTCGAGCGTCCGGATCAGCCGGTTGTTGTCGCGCTGGTGCAGGCCGATGCTCGGCTCATCGAGGATGTAGAGCACGCCCATCAGGCTGGATCCGATCTGGGTCGCAAGCCTGATGCGCTGCGCTTCGCCGCCAGAGAGGGTGTTCGCCGCGCGGTCGAGCGAGAGGTAGTCGAGCCCGACGTCGACGAGGAATCCCAGGCGCTCGCGGATTTCCTTGAGCACCTGCCGACCGATCGCGAACTCGCGAGCGCTCAGCGGCGCGCTTTCGGTAACCGACGGGTCTTCGCTCATCTCGGTGAACCACGCCAGTGCAACGCGCACCGGCTGCGACGTGATATCGATGATCGACTTGCCCTGGATGAGCACGCCGAGCACTTCCGGCTTCAGGCGCTGGCCCTTGCAGACCGGACAGGGGACGGCGGTCATGTACCGCTCGATCTCCTCACGCATGTAATCGGACTGCGTTTGCCCGTAGCGTCGCCGCAGGTTCGGGATCACACCCTCGAACGGGATTTGGTACGTGCGCATCCGGCCGCGCTTGGATTCGTAGTGGACCTCGACCTTGTCCTTGCCGCTGCCATGCAGGATGACGTCGATCGCCTCCTTCGGTAGCTCCCGGGCCGGGACGTCGAGCGAGAAGCCGTAGTGGTCGGCCACGCCCCGGAACAGGGCCGCGTACCAGTTCGCGCTTTCGAAGCCGCTGCGCATCCACGCCGCGACCGCGCCTTCGGCGAGCGTGAGGTTGCGGTTGGGGATCACGAGATCGGGGTCGAATTCCATCTTCGTGCCGAGTCCCGTGCATTCCGGGCAGGCGCCATGAGGCGAGTTGAATGAGAAGTTCCGCGGTTCCAGCTCGCCGATGCTGATGCCGCAGTGCTCGCAGGCGAAGTGCTCGGAAAAGGTCAGCTCCTCGCCATCGACGATCTGTACCTTGGCGATGCCTTCGGCCATCCGCAGGGCGGACTCCAGCGAGTCGATCAGGCGGACCCGGTCAGGATGCCCCTCGACGTCGATCTCTTCGGGATTGTCGTGACGGATCACGATGCGGTCGACCACGACCTCGATCGTGTGCTTCTTCGTCTTGGCGAGCTTGATCTCTTCGTCGAGATCGCGCACCTCGCCGTCGATCCGCACGCGGACGAAGCCCTGGCGGCGGATCTCGTCGAGCACGGCGACGTGCTCGCCCTTCCGGTCGCGGATCACCGGCCCGAGGATCATCAACCGGGTGCCGTCGGGTTGCGTCAGGATTTGATCGGCCATCTGCTGCACCGACTGCGAGCTGATGGGGCGGCCGCATTTCGGACAGTGGGGATGCCCGATGCGCGCGTAGAGCAGGCGCAGGTAGTCGTAGATCTCGGTGACGGTGCCGACCGTCGATCGCGGGTTGCGGGACGTGCCCTTCTGGTCGATCGAGATCGCGGGCGAGAGGCCCTCGATCATGTCGAGGTCCGGCTTCTCCATCTGCCCGAGGAACTGGCGAGCGTATGCGGAAAGCGACTCGACGTAGCGTCGCTGCCCCTCGGCGAAGATGGTGTCGAAGGCCAGCGACGACTTGCCCGAGCCGGACAGGCCGGTGATCACGACCAGCTTGTCGCGCGGGATGTCGACATCGATGTTCTTGAGATTGTGTTCCCGAGCTCCGCGCACCGAAATGGAGTCGAGGTGTCGTGCCATGTGGGTGGATCCTGATCGATGAGCGGGCGGAGGCGGCGAGCGATCCGAGTGCCTGCGGGGCGGAACGGCATCGCGTGAGGTCCCGTCCGAACGGGTCGTCACATGCACGTACAGTCGAACATGTGATCGTATTGCATCCCACATAATAGCACGTTCGGTGCCGCTCGGGATGGCCCCACGATACCGTGTGAAACGGTCAGTCGGTGTCCGCGTATGGCATGCAGCACCGGCCGGGGAAGGTTCTTCGCGGCCCGAGACGGTTGCAAAGCGTGCCGCGCCGGGGCGATAATGTGTCAAGTGTCGATGATCGGGAGTGGATGCGCATTCCTGTCCCTCTCAGCGAGCTGGCGGGTATGGTGAGACCGCTGGCGAGGGTAACCGCATCCTGTCGCCCGGGAGACGCGCGGTCGAAGCCGCCATGCGGGGGAGGCCGTGCCGGGTGCGCCCGATATCGCGCCACGAGAGCGACGGCCGAGGCCGTCGAAGCGAGGTGGTATCGCGGGAAATCCCGTCCTGGCAGCAGGGCGGGCTTTGTGTTTTTCAGCGACTAATGGCGAGGGCTGGAACGCTTCCGGCCATATGGGCGGCGCAGCCCGCGTGGAGTACGAACGATGAGCGCAACCGGAACGTCGCCGGCGATCTTCCAGGCCGAGGAGCTCCCCAAGAGCTATGACCCGGCCGCGATCGAGCGGGGTATGTACGACTGGTGGGACACCCAGGGCTACTTCCAGCCGGTCGACGACAGTGGCGAAGACCCGTTCGTGGTGGTGATGCCGCCGCCGAACATGACCGGCGTGCTGCACGTCGGGCACGCGCTCTTCGTCGCGCTCGAAGACATCATGGTGCGCTACAACCGCATGAAGGGGCGCCCCGCGCTCTGGATTCCGGGCGCCGACCACGCCGGCATTGCCGGGCAGCTCACCGTGGTGCGCCTGCTCGCCGAGGAGGGGCTGAACCGCCACGACCTCGGCCGCGAGAAGTTCCTGGAGCGCGTTTGGGCGTACATGGACGCGCTGCGACCCCGCGTGCGCGAGCAGATGAAGGAGCTCGGCGCTTCAGCCGACTGGACCCGCTTCGCTTTCACGATGGACTCCGGCCCGGCGAAGGCGGTCCGGTACGTCTTCAAGCATCTCTACGACAAGGGGCTGATCTACCGCGGCGAGCGGATCATTTCCTGGTGCTCGAACGACCGCACCGCGCTCTCCGATCTCGAAGTGGTCCACAAGGACCAGCAGTCGAACCTCTGGAGCATCGCCTACCCGGTCGAAGGCTCGGACGAGCGGATCGTGGTGG
>JAEVYR010000224.1 GCA_023392645.1 Chloroflexota bacterium
GATCACTTCATGACCAACACAAGCGCGACGGATCGTCGCACCGCATTGCACCAGCGCCACGTCGACCGTGGCGCCCGCATGGTGTCGTATGCCGGCTGGGACATGCCCGTGCAATACACCGGCATCATGGGTGAGCACCAGGCGGTCCGCGAGGCTGCGGGCCTCTTCGATCTCGGTCACATGGGCGAGGTCGAGGTGACCGGTCCGGACGCTCTGCCCTTCCTGCAATGGACGACGACCAACGACGTGAGCAAGCTGGCGCCCGGCGCAGCGCAGTATGCGCTGCTGCCCAACGAGAATGGCGGCGCGGTCGATGACATCATCGTTTACCGCCGACCCGAGGGCGAAGACGGCTATCTCGTCGTCGTCAACGCGGCGAACCACCTGCGCGATGTCGCGTGGTGGGAGGAGCTCCGCGAGCGGCGCCCCGATCTCGACGTGACGGTGAACGATGTCTCGTACGAGACCGGGATGGTCGCCATCCAGGGGCCCAGGGCCGAGGCGATCGCCGCGAAGGTGACGGACGACGACCTCGGCGCAATCGAGCCGTTCCACTGGGTCCGTGGCACCGTCGCCGGTGTCGACGCGATGATCGCGCGGACCGGATACACCGGCGAGGATGGGTTCGAGTTTTACGCCAGCAGCGAGGATATCGGCGCGATCTGGGACGCGCTGATGGAGGCCGGCGAGCCGCAGGGACTCGTACCGGTCGGACTCGGCGCGCGCGATACCCTGCGCCTCGAGGCCGGGATGCCTCTGTATGGGCAGGAGCTCGGCGACGATATCAGCCCGTATGAGGCTGGTCTCGGCTGGGCGGTCAAGCCGGATGCCAAGGACTTCGTCGGGCGCGAGGCGATGGTCGCCACGAAGAGCGCCCCGGATCGCCGCAAGGCCGTTGGGTTCGTGACGGTTGGGCGAAGCGGCGCGCCGCGCACGCACTGCAAGGTGCTCGTGGACGGCAAGGACGTCGGGGAAGTCACCAGTGGCGCGTTTTCGCCTACACTTCAACGCAATATCGGCCGCGCGCTGATCGACCGCGAGTATGCGGGAGTGGGCAAGCCGCTCCAGATCGAGGTTCGTGGCAAACTGATCGAAGCCGAACAGGTGAAGACGCCGTTTTACAAGCGCGCGTAGAAGGTTCGACACGTCCAGCGACCTGACCCCGGCTCATCCCGAGGTGGGGTCGTGGCGCGTGTCTCGAGGAGAGAATGCGATGACTGCACCACAGGACCGCAAGTACACGAAGACCCACGAGTGGGTGATGATCGACGGCGAGACCGCCGTGCTTGGCATCACCGACGTCGCGCAAAACGAGCTGGGCGACATCACCTACCTCGAGCTGCCGGAGACCGGCGACACCATGACCTCGGGCGCGCCGTTCGGCGTCGTCGAGTCGGTCAAGGCCGCCTCCGACGTCTACTCGCCGATCGACGGCGAGGTGGTCGAGCGCAACGAGGAAGCGATCGAGGCGCCGGAGCTCATCAACCAGTCGCCGTATGACAAGGCGTGGCTCGTCAAGGTCAAGCTTTCCGATCCGGCGCAGGTGAATGAGCTTCTCGACAGCGGCGCCTACGATACGTTCGCCGAAGAGCAGATGGGGTAGCGCGCCCGCGTTGAGCCGACGCGGCGCTCCATCAGCGGGCGGGTGGCCGGAAGCCGGTGCCCGCCCGCATCGCGCCCGCAGGCGTCTGACATCGAGCGCTCCCAGTCCAAGGACACCACGGCACCATGACCTTCAACCCCCATACCGCCCAGGACCGCGAGGCGATGCTCGCGGCGGTTGGCGTCGCATCGACCGACGACCTCTTTTCACCGATCCCCAGCGATATTCGGTATCCGGATCTCGATCTGCCGCCCGCGCTGACCGAGATGGAGGCCGTTCGCCATCTGGCCTCGATCGCGGCGAAGAATTTCGTGCCCGATCCGGAAGACAGCTACCTCGGTGCGGGGTCGTACCGGCATTTCATTCCGTCGACGGTCGACGCGATGATCTCGCGAGGCGAATTCTTCACCGCCTATACGCCCTACCAGCCGGAAGTGGCTCAGGGCACGCTGCAGGTCATCTACGAATTCCAGTCGATGGTGGCCGAGCTCATGGGGCTGGAGGTCGCCAACGCGTCCATGTACGACGGCGCGACGGCCATGGCCGAAGGCGCGCTGATCGCGGTCTCGAGCAGCCGAAAGCGCGAGCGGATCGTCGTGGCACCGACGGTCAATCCCGCGTACCGCAAGGTCCTGGAAACGTACATTTCTGGTACGTCGATAACAATGACGACGCTGCCCGCCGGTGACGACCCTTTCCGCTTCGACGTGTCACAGCTCGAGGGCGCGCTCGACGACGGTGTCGCCTGTGTCGTGGTCCAGTACCCGAATTTCTACGGAACGATCGAGGACATCGAGGCGATCGCCGAGGTCGTGCACGCGGCCGGCGCGCTCCTCGTCGTCAACACCACGCCCGTGCCGCTGGCGCTGCTGCGCAGCCCCGGTGAGCTGGGCGCCGATATCGCCGTCGCCGAAGGACAGCCGCTCGGGGTGCCACCAAGCTACGGCGGACCGTACGTCGGCCTGCTGGCGACCGCGAAGAAGCACGTTCGCCAAATGCCGGGCCGTCTCGCCGGCATCACCACGGACGAGGAAGGCAAGCGCGGTTTTGTGCTGACGCTGCAAACCCGCGAGCAGCACATCCGGCGCGAGAAGGCGACCAGCAACATCTGCACCAATCAGGGGTTGATGGCGACGGCGGCAACCGTCTACATGTCGACCATGGGGCCGGAGGGCTTTCGCGAGGTCGCGAACCGAAGCTACCAGAACGCCCACTACCTGGCGTCGCAGGTGTCGGCGATGGACGACTATGCGGTCGCGAGCCCGGAGCCGTTTTTTTACGAGTTAACGATACGCG
>JAEVYR010000252.1 GCA_023392645.1 Chloroflexota bacterium
TCGACCATCGTGCCGTTCGGCAGCAGGATCGCCGCGCTCGGCGTTGCAACGGCGTCCCAGGCGGCCGCCGTGTCGCCGCTCTCATCGATGGCGACGTGGGGGAAGTTGAACCCGGCCAGCTTCTCGCGGTTGGCTTCGATCTCGCCCCGGCCGATCACGGCGACGTCGAGATCGCCCCCGAAGCGACGCCCCCACTCCTGTACCTCCGGGTACATCGCCGTGCAGTAGCCGCACCCTGGCGCGGTGAAGAGCAGCAGCGCCGGCTTGCCGCTCGCGGTGAGATCGTTCAGCGTCAGGCGATCGCCGGCCAGCGTGGGCAGGTCGAGCGCCGGCGCCGGCACGCCGGTTGGTTCTTCGATCACCGGGGCGGCCAGGGTCGGTGCGGCCGCCGGAGGCGCCACGGGAGCAGCCGCGGGCGAGGGCGCCAGCCCGGCGAGCATCGACGCCGCCTGCAGCGCCTCGATTTCCGAACGGAGCTGCTCCTGTTGTTTCGCGATTCGGTCGAGCAGCCACGCCAGCACGATGCCGAGCCCGACCACGAGCAGCGTCACCCACAGCCCGACCCGGCCGGCGGAGGAAAGATCCTCCACTGTTTCGACCATGCCCACGCCGCCGGCCACCACCACGACCAGCGCAATCAGCGAAAAGACGCCGTTGCGAATGATGGTGTGCCACCCCGCCGGCGACGAGTGAAGCTCGCCGAAGCAGTGACAGTCCGGCGTGCGTCCCTGGCGGAGATTCCAGCCGATCCCCGCGATGAACGCGAGGAAGAGCAGGAACGCGCCGAGCGCGCCGAGCCGGGCGGTCGGGCCGAACAGCAGCGCCACCGCCAGCAGCAGCTCGCCGAATGGCAGCGCCGTGCCGAGCGGATCGGCGTATTGGCGAGGCACGCCGAAGTCGTTGACCGCCTTGCGCGAGCCGGGCAGGTCCAGGAATTTGCCCACGGCGGCAACGGCGAGGATCGCCGCCAGGGCGATCTGGAGCACGAGCACGAAAATATCCACTGCGCTATCCTCGGACACTGGAACGATCGTCGGTCGTTTGTCGATACTGGACGCCGGCCACGCCCGTTTCGCACGTGTTCACTTGCTGCGGCCGCATGTCCCTTCCCAAAGTATAGTGGAACACGGGAGTATTCGTCCCGAACCCGAGCTCGCAAAGGTTGCCATGACGCGCCCGACCGCCGACCCCATCCCCGAAGCGCACCCTCGCGACGCACGCGAGGTGACCTTCGCCTTCCGTGCGTTCGGCCTGAATATCGGCATCGAGCTCTGCGATCCGGTGCATCCCGACGACCTAGCCGGCTCGCTGCCGCCCGGTCACGAGCCGGTCGCGGCGGGGCAGCTCGATCGCACGTTCCGGCTGAGGTGGCTCGACGCGGAGGCGTCCCCAGCCTTGCGGGAGGGCTTCCACTGGTTCGACGAGGACGAATTCCGGCGGTTCGCTTCGACTCAGGAGCAGGCGGTTGAATACGCCGAGTCGGTGATCGAGCATTACGTCGCCGAGTTCTCGCCCGACTTCACCTTCATTCACGCCGGCGTCGTCACCTGGCGCGGGCGGGCGATCGTCCTGCCGGGTACGTCCCGCGCGGGCAAGTCGACGCTGGTGCGGGCGCTCGTCAATGCCGGCGCGGCCTACTTCACCGATGAATACGCGGTGCTCGACGCCGATGGGATCGTCTACCCCTACCTGCGGCACCTCTCGCAGCGGGAGGGGCCGTTCGGGCCGGCCGGTCGGGTCGATCTCGCCGCCCACGCCCCGAGCGTCGAGGAAGCGCGAAAGGGCGCGCCGGTCGCGCTTATCGTGTTGACGCGCTTCGAGGACGGCGGCGCCTGGCAGGCGGAACGGCTCGGACCGGGCGCCGCGATGATGTCGATCAGCCAGCACGTCATCGCGATCCGGCGCCGCCCCGAGGCGGCCTTTCCCGTCATGCGTCGCATCGTGGAGGGCGCGGTGGTGTTCGAGGGTATCCGTGGCGACGCCACCGACGCCGCCGCGCACATTCTCGCCGCCCTCGACGCCAGCGACCTCGCATGAACCCCGGCTGCCAGGCAGTACGCCGTTCTTCAGATGGTGGCGATGCCGCCATCGACGACAGCTCTCCGAACGCAGCTCTGATGGGTACCGCCGCCTCGCTCCGCCTGTTGTATTCGGTCGCATGCTGATAAGATGAAGTCTGTATTATCTGGGATGGACGTTCTCGGGCACGATTTGGTGTTCAGAAGTCTGACAACATGAAGCAAGGAGAGCTGGCAGTGCAGGTTCACGCACGCACCACGCCGCGAGGCCCGATCGCCCGCTATGAAAACCTGGTGGTGACCGAGGCTGCCGGCGAGGTGCTGCTGTACGAGACCGACAAGCACCACATCCACCATCTCAACGCCACCACCGCCGCCGTTTGGCGGTTGTGCGACGGCATCCACACCGTCGAGGACCTGTCGCGGCTCGCCGGAGAGGCGCTCGGCTCCGTTGTCGATGACACCACCGTCCGTCTCGCACTGACGAAGCTTGACGATGCCGGGCTGCTGGCCGAGCCGCTGGCGGTCGAGATGCGCGTCTCGCGCATGTCGCGCCGCGCCTTTATGCAGCGGGCCGGCGTCGCCGGCGCCATCGCCGTGCCCGCCATTGTCTCAACGACGGCGGCCGTGTCGGCGCAGAGCCCGGATGATGGCTGTGATGCCGGTTGCACCCCGTTTCAGGCGCAGTGCCTGCTGGCCGGCTACTCGTGCTGGTTGTGCCTTCCAACGAGTTTCAGCTCTGGCTACTGCATCGATCCATTCGCCGGAAACCGGGGAGTTGCGGCACGCGCGGCGGCACCCGATCCGGACACCGTGATCCGAATGGAGCGGCAGTCCGCCATCGACCAGGGGATCGTCGAGGACGACGGCGCCGGCACCGGCGGAGCATCGTTCGAGAGTAACGCGGTCGAAGCGTCAAGCGACCAGCCAGTTCAGGAATCCTCCGCTGAGGATCCGGCGGCCATGGATGGCAACCAGGCTGGTAGCGACGGTTCTGGTGCCGGCACCGAGGGCGAAGGCGGCGATGGCGCTATCACCGGGTC
>JAEVYR010000257.1 GCA_023392645.1 Chloroflexota bacterium
ATCCCCGGCTATCCGTACTGGAGCTGGATGATGAATCCGCTCGAAGGCAGCAAGTGGTTCCGCGCGCTCTATAAGGCCTCGATCCTCGTCCCCGGCCCGGAGACAAACCTGCTGGCGCGCGCCGCGCGCGACGCTGGTGCCTACGTCGTGGTCGGGGTGAATGAGCGCAGCCCGAACAGCATCGGTACGATCTATAACACCAACCTGGTGTTCGGGCCGGACGGGTCGCTGCTCGGGCGGCACCGCAAGCTGGTGCCAACCTTCGCTGAGAAGCTGACCTGGGCGAGCGGCGACGGCAGCAGCCTGCGCACCTACGAGACGCCCTACGGCGCCATCGGCACCCTGGCCTGCGGTGAGAACACCAACACCCTGGCGCGCTTCACGCTGCTCTCGCAGGACGAACGGATCCACATCGCGAACTACATCGCCTTTCCGTTCACCGAGAACTACGACATGCCGGAGGCGATCCGCATCCGCGCTGGCGCGCATGCGTTCGAGGGCAAGTTGTACACGCTGGTGTCCTGCTCGGCGATGTCGGACCAGATCGCCGACATGCTGTGCACGACCGACGAGCAGCGGCGGATGATGAGCGGTCGGCCGAATGCGTTCTCGGGAATCTTCGGCCCGGACGGCCGGCTGGTCACCGATCCACTGATCGACGAGGAAGGCATCGTCGTCGCCGAGATCGACCCGGAGCGCTGCATCGAGCCGAAGCAGTTCCAGGACATCACCGGCGCGTATAACCGGTTCGACATCTTCGATCTGCGGGTGAACCGCCGCACGCTCGCTCCGGCCCAGTTCGCGGATGCTGCGCGGGCGGAGCAATCGCCCCAGCTCGAGCCCCAGCCCGAACGGATACGGATGGGTGAGCAGGACTAATGCTCGGCCCGCGGCGCGCACGGCCAGAGACCCCGGAGGGCTTGCCGGTGGCGAGCCTTCCGGCGCATTATCCGCCCATGGCGGAGTCGAAAGCGGACCTGCAGGGCATCAAGTCGATCGAGGTGGGCTTCCGCCTGCTCTCGGCACTGACGGCTGCGCGCAGCAGTCTCCCACTCTGTGACCTCGCACGCTCGTCGGGCATGAGCCCGAGCAAGGCGCACCGCTACCTTGCGAGCTTCATGAAGACCGGCCTGGTGGAGCAGGATCCCGCAACCCGCGACTACCGGCTTGGCCCATTCGCCTTCGACATGGGCCTTGCCGCGTTCGGCAGCTCGGACCATCTCAGGCACGCGATCGACGTCCAAATCAAGCTGCGTGACGATCTCGATGAGACCGTCGTGCTTACGGTTTGGGGCTCCCACGGGCCCACGGTGCTGCGAGTCGAGGAGAACAGCGATCCCGTCATCATGACAATGAAGGTCGGCGCCTCGCTGCCGCTGATGCAATCGGCTGCGGGGCGAATCTTCGCAGCGTTCATGCCGCGGCGGATCATCGAGAGCTATCTGCAGGTGGCAAACTTCTCCACTACCGTCTACAGCCGTCGCGATACTGTCCGCTACGACGATATCGAGCCGGAGCTGGAAGAAATTCGCCGCACGCGCCTGTCGGTCTCCAACGGCGAGGTGCTGCGAGGGGTCAACGCGGTGGCCGGCCCGCTGCTGGCACCGCAGGGCCAGTTGGTGGCCGCCCTCGGGGTGATCGGCCAGCAGGAAAGCCTGGACATGTCGACCGACGGCCACATCGCACGCGTGCTGCACCGTGCGGTCGTCGCCTACGAGCGCTCGGCCGCGATCAGCGCCGCCAACCGTCCGCGATCGCTGGGCGCGCCTCATAGCGATAATGCGCACCATCGCGCGCGTCCAACCCGGGAGAGATGAATGCCGCTACCGCTGCTGTCGACGTCGCTGGTCGGCTCTTACGCCCAGCCCGAATGGCTGATCGATCGCAAGAAGCTGGCCGGTCGTTTTCCGCCACGCGTCAGGGCGACAGAATTGTGGCGTGTTGCGCCCGAATATCTCGCCGAGGCGCAGGACGATGCCACACTGCTCGCAATCCGCGACCAGGAGCGCGCCGGCCTTGATATCATCACAGACGGCGAAATGCGGCGGGAGAGCTATTCGAACCGTTTCGCGACCGCGCTCGATGGCGTTGACATCGATAACGCTGGCACTGCGCTCGACCGCTCCGGCCATCCCAACCCGGTGCCGCGCGTGGTTGGGAAAATCCGCCGCCGCGAGTCAGTCGAGGTGCGCGACGTAGAGTTCCTGCGCGCCAACACCGACCGCACGATCAAGATCACGGTGCCTGGCCCGTTCACCATGTCCCAGCAGGCGCAGAACGATTTCTATACCAGCGAGGAGGAATTGGCGCTCGACTACGCCGGGGCGGTAAATGAGGAGATCAAGGACCTGTTCGCCGCTGGCGCTGACATCGTGCAGATCGATGAGCCCTATATGCAGGCGCGGCCGGGGAAGGCGCGCCAATACGGGCTCTCGGCGCTTGCCCGCGCGCTCGACGGTGTGACTGGCACCACCGCCCTGCACATCTGCTTCGGCTACGCCGCGATCATTCACGAGCGCCCCTCAGGCTACTCGTTCCTGCCAGAGCTTGCGCAGGCGCCGGTGCAACAGATCTCGATCGAGACCGCGCAGTC
>JAEVYR010000065.1 GCA_023392645.1 Chloroflexota bacterium
CGTGACGCCGGGGCGCTTGCCCGGCAGGCGCCGCCGCACCGGCACATGCGGCATGCCCGGCAGGTGCTGCTGCCCCTCGTCGCTCGCCGCGGTCGCCGCGACCGCAGCCGACGCCTTCTCGGCCTCCAGCTTGGCGATCTGCGCCTTGAGCGCGGCGATCTCGGCGTCCTTCTCGGCGACCGCCTCGTGGACGGCCTCCTCGATCTCTTCCTTGACGTCGCTCTTGTTGCTCAGCGGCTGGCTCATCTTCGAGCCGTCGCGGTAGAGGGCCATCGCCTTGATGCCGTGCTTCCACGAGGCGTAGTAGGCGTCCTCGACGTCCTCGACCGAGACCTCGTTCGGCATGTTGATCGTCTTCGAGATCGCGCCGGAGAGGAAGCTCTGCGCCGCCGACATCATCGTGATGTGGCCCATGTGGTGGATGAAGCGCGTGCCCTTCTTGCCGCTCTTGTTGGCGGTGTCGAAGACCGGGTAGTGCTCGGTCTTCAGGTGCGGCGCGCCCTCGACCGTCATCGTGCCGCAGATGACCTCGCCGGCCTCGTCGATCTGCTCCTTGCTGAAGCCGATCGCCCGCAGCAGGTTGAAGCCCGGCTTGCTCGCCTGGTCCATCGTCAGGCCGAGCCGCTCGATCGCGCCCTCGCCCAGCGTCCACGCGTTGAACGCGAACCCGAGCTCGAACACGCCCGGCAGCGCGGCCTCGACCTTGTCGAGATCCTCGTCGATCAGGCCCTTGGCCTTGAGCGACTCGCGGTTGACGTGCGGCGCGCCCTTCAGCGACATCGTGCCGAGCACGTAGTCGAGGATGTCGCGACGCTGCGCCTGGTCGTAGCCGAGATTGCGCAGGGCCGGGTCGATCGACTGGTTGGCGATCTTGAAGTAGCCGCCGCCGGCGAGCTTCTTGAACTTGACCAGCGCGAAGTCGGGCTCGACGCCGGTGGTGTCGCAGTCCATCAGCAGGCCGATCGTACCGGTCGGCGCCAGCAGCGTCACCTGCGCGTTGCGGTAGCCGTGCTTCTCGCCCTCGGCCAGCGCGGTGTCCCACGCCTCCTTCGCGGCGGCGTGGATGTCGACCGGCGCGGCGTCGGCGTCGATGCCCATCGGCAGCACCGAAAGCGCTTCGTACTCCTCGGCGGAGGCGTCGTAGGCAGCACGGCGGTGGTTGCGGATCACCCGCAGCATCGACTCGCGGTTGTTGTCGTACTCCGGGAACGGGCCGAGCACGCTGGCCAGCTCGGCGGAGGTGGCGTAGCTCTCGCCGGTCATCAGCGCGGTCACGGCTCCCGTGTAGGCGCGGGCGGCGTCGGAGTCGTAGGGCATGCCGAGGATCATCAGCACGGTGCCGATGTTGGCGTAGCCGAGCCCGAGTGTGCGGAAGTCGTACGACAGCCGCGCGATCTCCTTGCTCGGGAACTGCGCCATCAGCACGCTGATTTCGAGCACGACCGTCCACAGCCGCGTCGCGTGGCGCATGTCCTCGATCTTGAACTCGCCGGTCTCGACATCGATGAACCTGATCAGGTTCAGGCTGGCGAGGTTGCAGGCCGTGTTGTCGAGGAACATGTACTCGGAGCACGGGTTGCTGGCGTTGATGCGCCCGCCGGCCGGGCTGGTGTGCCACTCGTTGATGGTGGTGTCGAACTGCACGCCCGGGTCGGCGCACTGCCACGCCGCCTCGGCGATGCGCGTCCAGATCTCGCGCGCCTTCACCGTCTCGTGCACGCCGCCGTCGATCCGGTTGATCAGCTCCCAGTCCCTGTCGTCACGCACGGCCTCGATGAAGTCGTTGGTGAGCCGGACCGAGTTGTTGGAGTTCTGCCCGGAAACGGTGGCGTAGGCCTCGCCGTTGTAGTCGTAGGTCAGCTCGAGGCCGAGCCGCTCGGCCTGCTCCTGCTGCGCCGGGGTGAGGTGCTTGATGCCCTCGACCATCGCCGCGACCTTGAGCTCCTCGCGCGGCTTCCAGTCGACGAACGCCATGATGTCGGGGTGGTCGACATCGAGCGTCACCATCTTGGCGGCGCGGCGGGTGGTGCCGCCGCTCTTGATCGCGCCGGCGGCGCGGTCGCCGCCCTTGAGGAAGCTCATCAGGCCGGAGCTGGAGCCGCCGCCGGAGAGGGGCTCGCCCTCGCCGCGGATGTTGGAGAAGTTGGTGCCCGTGCCGGAGCCGTACTTGAACAGGCGCGCCTCGCGGACCCAGAGGTCCATGATGCCGCCGTCGTTGACGAGGTCGTCCCCGACGCTCTGGATGAAGCAGGCGTGCGGCTGCGGCCGGGTGTAGGCGTCTTCCGACTCCTTGACCACGTCCGGCTCGGCGGGATCGACGTAGTAGTGGCCCTGCGCCGGGCCGGTGATGTCGTACGCCCAGGCGAGACCGGTGTTGAACCACTGCGGCGAGTTGGGCGCCGCCATCTGGTTCACCAGCATGTACTTGAGCTCGTCCTCGAACGCCTGCGCGTCGTCGGCCGAGGCGAAGTAGCCGTTGCCCTCGCCCCAGTGGCGCCAGGTGCCGGCGAGGCGGTGGATCACCTGCTTCGCCGAGCGCTCGGGCCCGAGCACCGGCTTGCCGGCCTCGTCGAGGATCGGCTGGCCGTCGGCGTCGACCTGCGGCACCCCCGCCTTGCGGAAGTACTTGGACACCATGATGTCGGTAGCGACCTGCGACCACGACGCCGGGATTTCGGCGTCCTTCATCTCGAACACCACCGACCCGTCGGGGTTGGTGATGCGCGAGGAGCGGGTGGTCCATTCCACCGAGGCGAACGGATCCGGCTGCGCCGCCGTGAACCGCCGCTCGACGCGGAGCCCCGCCGGCCGCTGATCGCCTGTCGCTCGGGTGGTTGCTCCTGTGGTGCGCTTGGCCATGATAGGTGTCCTTGCCAACGTACGATGTCTCGCCCACGAGACCTCGGCTCGATCGAGAGGAAAAGCGACCTGAACTCGCCGGCGCGCACGCCGTCGGCGTCCCGTGCTCTCCCCTTCCTCCGGGAGTCGGCGGCCCGGTCGGGTCCACCGTGCGGGGGTTGCCGCGCATCGACGGCGATCCCCCTCGAAACCGCTACCTCGGCAGCGGTGTCACAACATGTAGTATACCTCCGCCATCCCGGTACACAAGATGTGCCCGCATGTCAATGCGTTGCGGGGACATTCCATTCACCTCATTGCCGTGGCAGGATGGTGGACAGAGTGTACGTACACGGCATTATGCCGCGTTCCCGCCGCATTGTCCAGCCCTCGCATGCCGCGGTCATACGCAAGACCACGGACACAAATCCGACGCACAAATACGTCAAACTGCCGATGTTCTCGAGGGGCGCATCGCCTACCCTAGGGAAAAGGGACCTGACCGAACCCGCGACGATCGCGCTCCCGTCCGCCGCCACGGAGACCGCCCGCCATGCGACTCTACATCCTGCTCATCGGGGCGCTCGCCGGGTTGCTCGGCGTGGCCGGATCGCTCGCCGCGATGGTCCTCCAGCTTCAGCAGGCGGCCGCGGGAACGGGCGAGGCGTCGTTCGGTCCGTGGCTGATCACGCTCGGACTCTCGACGGTCGGGCTCTACGGCGCCCGCCACGCGCTGGGCCGGCCGATGTTGTCATCGACGGTGATGGCGTCGGCGGCGGTCGGCGGGCTGCTGTCGGTGACCTGGTTCTTCGCCCTGCCGGCGGCGATCTTCTGGGTCGCCAGCGCCCTCGGCTTCCTCTGGCGCAACGATTCGCCCTCGCGCCCTACTGACGCCTGACGCAGCCACCTGTAAGCCAGCAACGGCCGGCCGAAGGTAGCCCGAGCCGATGCAG
>JAEVYR010000073.1 GCA_023392645.1 Chloroflexota bacterium
GAGCTCGACGAACTGCTCACGACTCTCGTGGCGCTGGCGAGTTGGTCCGATCTCGCCGGGGTCTCGTGGGATCACGAGCTCGCGCGACTCGCGAGCGACGTCACCGTCGATGCCCAGATCGTGCACGACCACCTGCAGCAGCAGCCGGGCACTCCGGACCTCGCACTGAAGAGCGTAGATCACGACATCGGATCAAACTGGGCGGGAGATCTGACGCCCTTCCAACAACGCGACATCGCGAAGCTCCTGTCACTCAGACACGGCGCCAACTTCTCCGTTCCGGGCGCCGGGAAGACGCGCGTTGGCCTCGCAGTGTTCGAAGCACTCCGGGCCAAGGGAAGTGTCGAACGACTGCTTATTGTCGCTCCAAAATCCGCTCGGGAGGCGTGGCACTACGAAAACGCTGAATGCCTAGTAAAGCCGCTTCGGATGGCCGACTACCCCGCGATCGCGTCGGCAGGCCTGGACGCGGTGATCGTGAACTACGAGCGACTTCCGAACAGCGTCAATGAGCTGGGCCAGTGGCTGAGCGCACGTCCATCGATGCTGATACTCGACGAGGCTCACCGGATGAAGCTGGGCGCGGACGGCGCTTACGGAGCAGCGTGCCTCGCACTCGGGCCGCGAAGCCGACACCGCCTAGCGCTCACGGGTACCCCCGCGCCGAACGGAGTGCGTGATCTCGAGAGCATCTTCGGATTCGTCTGGCCAGGGCAAGGTCGAAGAGCAGTGACAACCGCTGTTGCCGGCGGCAACTTGACTCAGGCGAGCCGTATCCTCAAGCCGCTGTATACCCGTACCACTAAGCGGGAGCTCGGTCTTCCTGCCGTAACCACAACGCTCGTTCCAGTTGAGATGCCTCCACTTCACCGCGAAATATACGATGCGCTGGTTGGTCAGATGTCAGTTCGGGCCGCCGCCGAAGCGGGCGACTTTGCGGCGCTTGGCCGAGTGATCATGTATCTGCTGATGGCTGCCACAAGTCCCGCACTGCTCGCCGCGGGCGCAACCAGATACGAGCCTCTTGCGTATCGGGTCGATCCGCTTGTTGTCGCGCAAGACGCTGCGCTTTCGACGCTGATGCGGGATCTCCCGTCCCTTGAACTGTCACCTAAGCTCCGTGAAGTCTTGGCCCAGGTCCGACAGAATGCCAGCCTTGGGCGAAAGACCCTGGTCTGGTCCACTTTCATCCGCAATCTCACAACACTCGATCGTCTGCTGAAGCCGTTCAATCCAGCGATCGTCCACGGCGGGACGGAAGATCGAGAGGCGCAGATCGCACGCTTTCGGAGCGACCCGAACTGCATGTTGCTGCTCTCGAACCCTGCCACGCTCGGGGAAGGAATAAGCCTCCACCACGAATGCCACGATGCGATCTACATCGACCGAGACTTCGCGGCGGGCCGCTACCTGCAGAGCGTTGACCGAATTCATCGTCTCGGGCTAGCGCCCGGCACTGAGACTCGCGTGAAGATTCTTGTCTCAACGGGGTCGATCGACGAAGTCGTCGCGCAGCGCCTTGACTTGAAGTTGGACTTCATGGGAACAGTGCTCGACGACCCGGCACTCAACGAGCTGGCCCAGGTCGACGACGAACCGCCACTCGGCGAGGGTCTCTCGGCCGAGGATTTGAATCAGCTACTGGCACACATCAATGCCCATTAGGCCTGGCTCGATCCTGCTCGCAGCGCAGCGGTGGCTGGAGCTGTTGCCGAAGCACGGTGAGACGCGCACGCGGGCAACCTTCGCGACCGTCCCGCGTTACAGCGACCTAACCAGCACGCAATATGAGACCGCATACGAGTGGCTACGAAGCACTGGAATGCTAGAAGCCGAGCCGGGCCCGGTGCCACCCAATCACCGGGTCCTGATCTCCGCCATTGAGACCAGCGACGCCGTCTGGCTGCCCAACGCGGACGAGTTTGCCGATGATCCGGATTTGCTCCCAGATGATGTGGCGGCTGCCGCCGAGGCACTAGGGATCGAACGATCGACCGCGGCAGGCTACATCCGGTCAGCGTGGGGAAAAGTCGACCTCGACTTGAGAGCGAGAATCGGATCTGCCGGCGAGCGGGCGCTCGTCGAGCTCTTGGAAGCGAACCCCGCCGCGACAGTCGATCATGTTGCGCTCTGGGCAGACGGGCTGGGTTACGACCTATCGGTTCGGCATGGACTCCAAAAGGGTCACTTAGAGGTTAAGAGCACAACGAGGCGACACCGCCTCACGTTGCATCTGAGCCGGAACGAGTTCCTAGTGTCACAGAAGGACCCGGCCTGGATACTTGTAGCGTTGCGGCTAGATCCCGACGATCTCCGCCTGCGGTCGGTGGCGACGATCGACTCGGGGTGGCTCGCGCAACAGATGCCCACTGACGCCGGAGACCACGGCAGTTGGGAGTCCTGCCGGGTCGATGTCCCGACCGAGTCAATCGTGCCAGGACTTGGTCCCTTGTCTTCGATCCTCGACAAGAATGAGGCACGAGAGTTGTTCGCGTGGCCAGGGTTGTAGGACAGCTGCCCCGGCCCGACGTTGAAGGATGAGGGACGATGGACATCCCACGTTGGAACGATCCGGATCTCACCACCGGAAGTATGGTGCTCGGAGCGCTGTGGCTCGTCCAAGAGGTCGGCGTTGGCAACACGTTCACGAAAACTCGCCTCCGAGAAGCGTTCCCGAGGGTCGGGCAGATTGATCGACGCGTGAGAGATCTGCGTGACTACGAGTGGGTCCTCCACTCAAGCGCGGAAGATGGCACCCTCAGGCCCGACGAGCAGCGACTCGTTCACGTCGGTGTGCCCGTCTGGGATCCAGCAGCACGCAAGACCGCCACACCGAAGAGCGCCATTTCTTCGAAGCTTCGAGCGGCCGTCCTTGCGCGTGACGACTACATGTGCGTGACCTGCGGCGTATCGGCCGGTGATACCTATCCGGATGGAGGCCTCGAAACGGCAAGCATCGGCGTCGTCCGCCGGCCCTCGGCTGACGACGGCGACGAAACAGTTCTGATCACCCAGTGCCGACGTTGCGCGTCGGGCGCGACCAATGAAACCCTGTCGCGCGACGAGGCTCTGCAGCGAATAGCTGCGCTCGACCCGCGGCAGCGCGAAACCCTGCTGCGCTGGATGGCCATGGGACGCCGCGAGACTTCGCCGCTCGAGCGTGCATGGAGCGCTTATCGTCGGTTGCCCGCCGACACCCGGGATGCCGTCGAAGCATTGATGCGCCCGTCATCTTGAGGCTCGCAGACAAAATTGTGACCGTCGTGGAGGTCCAATCGTGGATGAAGCACACCCGACCGCAGGGCGTCGCCGGAATATGCAAGCCATTCGGCGGCGCGATACGCGCCCTGAACTTGCGCTCCGCAAGGCCCTCCACGCCGCCGGGTACCGGTACCGCTGCGACTACCGCATAGACGTCGCGGGCGGGCGAGCGCGCCCGGACATCGCCTTTACACGGGCTAAGGTTGCGGTCTTCGTGGACGGCTGCTTCTGGCACTCCTGCCCGGAACATGGCCGGACGCCACAAGCCAATCCTGACTATTGGGCACCAAAGCTGGAGCGAAACCGCGCTCGCGACCGGGCGAACACACGCGCGCTCGAGGCTGCCGGGTGGCTCGTACTCCGAATCTGGGAGCACACCGATGTGTCTGACGCCGTCGCCATAGTGCGCCGCGCACTGCCTGTAGCCGCTGAGCGCGACGTGCCGACGTCGATGCGATGTCTGAGCACCGAATGAAACTAGGGTGAGCTACGCACGAATCGCACCCGGGAGACTTAGACATGCAGAAACGGTCGCAGCCCACAGTCGTAGAAATCTGCGCTGGCGCCGGCGGCCAAGCTCTCGGACTGCATCGAGCTGGATTTGATCACGTACTCGCCGTCGAACTCGATAGCTTTGCCGCCCAGACCTTGCGCCAGAGCACTGGATTCGAAGTGGCCGTGGGTGATGTCGCAGACACCGCTGTCTGGCGCCCATCCGACTACGAGGGAATCGACCTCTTCGCTGGCGGAGTCCCATGCCCACCGTTCTCGATCGCAGGGCAGCAACTCGGGTCCTCCGACGAGCGTGACCTGTTTGCCTGGGCGGTTGAGCAGGTCGCTGTGATGCATCCTCGAGCGCTCATGCTGGAGAACGTCCGCGGGCTGGCTGCTCCACGATTCTCGGGCTATCGTCAGCGCGTACTTGACCGGCTTGCGCAGCTTGGATACGTCGCAAACTGGAAGCTCCTTCATTCGGCTGACTTCGGCGTCGCTCAGCTCCGACCACGGTTCGTGCTGGTCGCAATGCGTCCCGACGACGCGGCCTACTTCCGGTGGCCCGAACCGCTGCCAGTCTCCCCGACGGTCGGGGAGACCCTCCGCGACCTAATGGCTGAGCGAGGCTGGAAGTACGCCGACGACTGGGCGGCCATGGCCAATGGAGTGGGGCCAACTCTGGTAGGCGGCAGCAAGAAACACGGCGGCGCGGATCTGGGGCCTACCCGTGCGAAGGCCGCATGGGCCAAGCTCGCCGTCGACGGTCGCGGGATCGCTAACGCGGCTCCGGACGCGAACGCGTTGCACCCGTCACTCTGGCATCCACGATTGACCGTCCCCATGGTCGCCCGCCTACAGGGGTGGAGGGATGAGGATCACTGGCAGTTCGCGGGCCGAAAGACGGCGCAATATCGACAGATAGGAAACGCCTTCCCTCCCCCGGTCGCTGCCGCCATTGGTGAGTCGATTCGCGCGGCGCTCGCCCACGAAGGCATACCCCATGAAGTTCCGCAGCTGAGTGCGGACGTCCATGA
>JAEVYR010000077.1 GCA_023392645.1 Chloroflexota bacterium
CCCCTACAGCGCGGCATCCTTGTTGAAATAGACGTACATCCGGTGGGCGGTGATTCGGGCGAACGTCGCCGACGCACCGATCTCGCGCCACCAGTCCTCGCCGTACGTCTCGACCATGAGGTCTCGGACCCCCTCGTGCCCCGGATCGTCCATATCGACGATTTCGGCATCGCCGTGGACCGTCACCGCGAACGCCTCGCCGTCGAGATGCGTCGCGCTGACCGCCGGCCGTTTCCGGATGTGCCGGAACCGCACCGAATCCGGCGCCGAGCCGAACCAGAACGCGCCCCGGTAGAAATGGCCGTCGACCGGACCGACGCGTGGCTCGCCGCGGCTGGTGACCGTCGCCAGCGACAGCAGCTTCATTCCCCGCAGCCGGTCAAGGAGCGCCGCCGCGGACAACCGCCGCTCGGGCGACAGGATCGAGCGCATGTGCCGGCCCATCGACGCATGACTCTCGTCGAGCAGCGCCTGGAGCCGGGCGATGTCGTCGTTCGTCTCGTGCATGATTCACCTCATCGCGTCGGAATCGGGACACACCGACATGACGTCCGGTCGATCGGCGCGTGAGAAGGCAGCGATATGGGTGTTGGGTGGGGGGACAGAGATGCAAAAGGCCCGTGCCCCGCGAGCCGTCTGACCGAAGTCTCTGGCTCGTTCTCGGGTCTCGCGCCCTTTGCACCGTCATAGTACGTACGCCGTGCCGAGAAGTCAACGGCGCCTATTGACGAATCATTGCGGTCGGGACCATCGCGCGCGCTAGACCGTCACCTCGAACCCGGCGGCTCGCCAGAGCGCGTCCATTGATTCCTTCGTCTTCGCGGCGGCCGCGTCAGGATCGCTCGCCGCCAGCTCGTCCAGCGACGCGCTGAACGGCTCCGGCATCACCGGCCCGTCGAAGCCGATGGCGGCGAGGCGCTGGAGCATCTCCGCCTCCGGAATCACCCCGGTCTCCATCGGCAACGTTCGCTGGGTGTCGATCTGCTCGTCGATCGAGAGGCCCGTCGGCGCGTCGTTGACGTGCACCAGCACGACGTCGTTCGCCGTCAGCCCGTCGATCTGGTCCAAGGTGCCGCCCGACACCCAGTGGTGCCAAACGTCGAACAGCGTGCCCAGCGCCGGGCTGCCGATCGCCTTGAGCAGCTCCATCGTCCCGGCGAGGTCGTAGATGAACTCGTGCTGCCAGCGCTCCTTGCGGTACGACGGCGTGCCGATGAACTCGAGCCCGAGCCGGCAGCCGCCCTGCTCCAGGACCTTCGCGACCTCGCCGAGCTGGCGGGCGGCGCGGTCGAACCGCTCCTCGTAGGTGCCGTCGTCGAAGCCGGGGCCGATGCCGCTCGTGGCGCGGTTGCACCCGATCGCGTTGGCGGTCTCCATCAACGCCGGCAGCTCGGCGAGGCCCTCAGCGCGCTTCTCGTCGTCCGACCAGCTCACCGGCAGGCCCCAGCCGCCCGGCTTGACGCCGTACTCGCCGAAGAAGTCGACGATGTAGTCGGTGCCGTGCTGCTGCGCGATCTCGTGCGCCTCGCGGATGTTGATCATCACGTTCTCGAAGCCGTGACGACCCGCGAAGCGAGCGCTCTCCTGAAGATTGAGGTCCTTGACGCCGATCGCGCCCGGAATGATGCCCTGTTGCATGTGGTGTCCTCTTGCGAATTGTCGACGATCGATTTCCAGCAACAAACGAAATGGTGTCATTTCGAGCGCAGCCCGCGCAGCGGGCGAAGTCGAGAAATCTCTTGCCTGCCGGGAGCCGGCCTCGATGGCGCAAGAGATTTCTCCGCGCGGCGCTTGCGCGCCTTGGTCGAAATGACAACCTCGGTTACGCCTTGGCGTCCTCCGACACGGCAACGCTGGTGGCCGTGCTGACCGCGTCGCCGTCGGCCGTCGCCGGCTGCGTCGGGTCCTCCGGCAACCACACCGTGCGGCCGAGGTCGGCCGAGAGGTACGCCGCCTTGATCACCTGCAGCGTCCGCGCCGTCTCGTCGATCGTCGCCGGGTTCGGCGCGCCCTCGCGCACGACATCCATGAAGTGCCCGATCTCCAGCGTGAAGCTGTGGACTGGATCGAAGTGCTTCGTCGACGAGTCGGACCAGCCGTACAACTGGTGCTCCAGGCTGCTCGGGCCGCCGCTGAGCGCGCCCAGCTCGCCCTGCACCTCGAAGTGCTTGTTGCCCACCACATCCAGCGCCCAGCTCGTCAGGATCTCGCCGACCGCGCCCGACTCGAACCGGACGATCACCATCGCGGTGTCCTCGGTCGACAGCCCCTTCTGGAAGAACTTGCTGAGGATCGCGGTGACCTCGACCGGCCGCGAGCCCGCCAGCGAGAGGAGACGATAGGTGCCGTGGTAGCCGGTGTCGATCAGCTCGCCGCCGCCGGTCTGCTTGACGTCGCTGCGCCAGCCCCAGTCACGCTGGTCGGTGGCGGCGCCGAACTTCTGCCAGGTGCGGCTCTGGAAGGTCTCGATCGAGCGCAGCAGGTATGGCGTGCCGAGGAACCCGCCCGCCATCAGGCGGCGCGCCTCCAGCAGCGACGGCTGGAAAAGCTGGTTGTGCGCGCCCATGAAGGTGATTCCGGTCTGCTCGACGACGTCGCGGATGCGCTGGGCGTCGGCGAGGGTGGTGCAGAGCGGCTTTTCGCAGAGCACCGCCTTGCCGGCCTCGGCGGCGGCGATGATGGCGTCGCGGTGGAGGTGGTGCGGCAGGCAGATGTCGACGATGTCGATCTCCGTCTCGGCCAGCATCGCCTCGCCGGAGGGGAACGCCAGCGCGCGGCCCTCGGTCCATTTCGTGCTCATCTGCTGGGCGCGGGTGGTGTCGATGTCGGCGAAGGCGACGATCTCGGCCCGGTCGGGGTAGCTGGTCCACCCCTGGGCGTGCGCGTTGGCGATACCACCGGCGCCGATGATGCCGACGCGAAGCTTCGATTGTGCGGGCGTGCTCACGTTGAAATGCTCCTGTGCGGTGCCGGTGCGGGAAATCGATCGGAACGGACACTCGTCCGTCCAGCCTCCCGCCGGAATCGGCATCCATCTCGGCGGATTGTACCGAGCCCGGGCGATGGCACAAGGGGCAGCGCGGTGCGCGTTCGGCAATTCCCGCGGTTGCGCGGGCGATTTTGCCGGAGCGCCGTCAGGAAGCCGCCAGCTCGGCCGGCTTCGGCGCGGCGCGCCAGCCGCTGGCGACGATGACCAGCAGGCCGATCGCGAAGAAACCAACCGTGATCGCGATGCTGGTGACCGCCACGCCGCCGTAACCGCCGGTTTCGCCCGGATCGAGGAAATCGTACGGGTACCAGCCGGTGATCGCCCCGCGAATCAGGCTGTACACGAGAAAGGTGATCGGATAGATCATCCAGAGCAGCGTCGTGCGCCATTCGAGACGGTTGGAGAAGGGACGGAGGATCAGCTCGAGCACCAGCGCGACGGGCATGACCTGATGCAGCACGGTGCTCGTCCAGTAGTGATCGGTGTTGAAGGGGTTGTAGAACCCGTCGAGCAGGAACCCATAGACGACGAAGGTCGTCACCGCGTACATCACCGCGGCGCCACGGAGGCGATCCCATCGGAGCGAGCCGATCACCGCCGGCGCGAGGAACGCCCCGCCGAGCAGCACCAGGCCGCCGAAGGTATTCGACTGATACGTGAACATGCTGAAGAAATCGGCGGTGCCGCCCTCGTCGAAGCGAGGAAAGCTTCGCACGACCGCTATCAGCGCGAGCAGGCCGAACGCGACCCGGTAGACGCGCAACCACATCGGCTCGTTCAACGCCAACCTCCTGGCATGGCTCGGGATGCCCTGCCGCCATTGTAGGACAGGACCCCGCATGGTGGGCGGTGGTGACCAGAAACACGGCCGCGCGAGCCCGAGCGGCTACCGGGACAGCGCCGGCTCAGCCGCAGCACCGTCCGTTGGCGTCATGTCGGCGTGATGCGGGTGGCGGGTTCGGTGGCTGAACCAGACGATCAGTAAACCGAGCGCAACGAACCCGAAGGTGACACCGGCGGTATTGAGGGCGACGCCGCTCCAGCCGACCTCGGCCGGATCGATGAAGTCGTACGGATACCACCCGTCGATCGCGCCTCGCACGAGGCTCCAGCCGAGGTAGACGATCGGGTAAACGGTCCACCGCAACGCGTCACTCCAGCGGAGCCGGTTGGCGAAGGGCCGGATCAGCAGGTCGAGCACGATCACGACGGGGATCACCTGGTGCACGACGGTGTGGGTCCAATGGCGGGTGGTGGTGAACGGGTTGTCGAAGCTGTTCACGAGGAAGCCGTAGACGATGAACGTGGTGACGAGGTACATCACGGCGGCGCCACGCAATACATCCCAGCGCACCGAGCGGATCACGGTCGGAGCGAGAAACGCCCCGCCGAGCAATACGAGCGCGGCGAAGGCGTTGGACTGATAACTGAATTTGCTGAAATAGATATGCCACGGGTCGTTGTCGCGCGGGTATTTGGCGAC
>JAEVYR010000121.1 GCA_023392645.1 Chloroflexota bacterium
GTGGTGTTCCGGGCGATCAGGCTGGCCATCGGGATGTTCCATTCGGGAATCGTCAATCGACCACCGATACGGGCCCCGGATGAACTCCGAGGCACGACGCAAAGCATCAGGACTGACACACGGAGAACGACGCTCATGCGCGACATCGGCATCTTCAGCGGCGGCGCTCATCGCGATCTCGCTCTTGAAATCTGCGCTCACCTCGGTGTGCCGCTCCACGACACCGAGATCCGGCGGTTCAGCAACGATTGTCTCCAGGTGCAGCTCCAGGCCAACTGCCGCGAGAAGGATGTCTTCATCGTCCAGCCGCTGGCGCCGCCGGTGCAGGAGCATCTGATGGAGCTGCTGATGATCCTCGACGCCGCCCGTGGCGCGTCGGCGGGACGGATCACCGCCGTCATCCCCCACTACGCCTACGCCCGCTCCGACAAGAAGGACGCCCCGCGCATCTCGATCGGCGGCCGCCTCGTCGCCGACCTGCTCGACACCTCCGGCGCCAACCGGGTGCTGACGATGGCGCTGCACTCGCCGCAGGTGCACGGCTTCTTCAGCGTGCCCGTCGATCATCTCAACGCGCTCAACGTGATTGCCGAGCACTTTCGGCACACCGACCTCGAGAACACCATCGTGGTCTCGCCGGACCTCGGCAACGCCAAGGCCGCGACGCAGTTCGCGCGGCTGCTGCACCTGCCGGTGGCGGCGGGCAGCATGCGGCGCCTGGCCGACGACCGGGTGGTCATCGACGCGATCGTCGGTGAGGTCGAGGGGCGCAACGTGATCATTCTCGACGACGAGGTGGCGACCGGCGGGTCGATCCTCGAGCTGGTGCGCGCGTTGCGCAAGGAGCGCGCGGGACGCATCTCCCTCGCCTGCACCCACGGGTTGTTCACGGGCAAGGCGATCGAGCGACTGGGGAGTCTGGACGACCTCGAGGAGATCGTGACGACGAACACCGTGCCGATCGCCGCGGACAAGCGGCTGCCGAACATGACGGTACTGTCGATCGCGCCATTGCTGGCGGAGGCGATCTCCCGCATCCATCAGGGCGAATCCGTCAGCGCGCTGTTCGTCAACACCGTGTAGACGGCCGATACGGATTCCGTATGGGGCATCACATCGCGCCGCTCCAGCGGGTGCGATTCCGTCTCTGGCCTCCAACGATCAGTTCCGGCACGCAAAGCCCAGAACCGGAGAGTGTTTTTCGGTTCCGCATCTCGGAACCCGCCGGCCCCGGCGCCGAGAGGCAGGGGGCTTACGGTATGGATTCTGCGAGGCTACAATGGATTCGGGTACGCCGTTATGTCGCGCCGAGCCATCGACGCGGTGGAAGGAGACATTCCCATGGTGAGCCCAATGGAACGCGAAGCCCTGATCGACCTGCTCCACAAGGATCACTACACCCCCGCCGAGCTCGCGCGCCTGCTGGAGGTGGATATCCATCTCATTCAGCAGGACGCCCAGTGCGGCCGCCTGAAGGCGTACATCGTCGATCACCACGTGCTCGACATTCGCCGCGAGGATGTCCTCACCTGGTTCCAGCAGCGCGCCGGAAGCTAGAGACGAACCGGCGCAGCGTCCGTGGACGCCGCGCCGGTACTATCAGTCGCCCCAGGTTCGAGCGGTCGCTAGGGCCGCAGGAAATCGGCCGCGATCCAGCCGCTCGCGCCGTCCTCAAGCGTGATCTTCCACCACACGTAGCCGTCCGCATCGCGCGGGCCGTCGGCGATCGACACCTTCTGTCCCTGTGACACCACGGTGACGACATCCGACGCGGTGGTGGCGTCGGCCCGCAGGTTGACCTGATCTTCGGTCACCGTCGCGCTTCCACCCACAGACAGCGTGCCCTCGGCCGCCGGCGTCGTGGCGACCTCAGCCGCCGCATCCTGATCTCCACGCTCGACGCTCGCGCCGTCGGCCGCCGCGGCTGGCACGCCGTCGACGTCGACCAGCTTCGCCCGGATCACCGTGCGGTAGAGGTACTCGCCCCGATCGTAGTCGAACTCACCGCCACAGGTAATCAGCGTCAGCGCGCGGTAGTCGGTCGTGCCGACGATCTCGTTGATCGCCTCCGGCGTCAGGCCGGCCACCTCGTAATCCTTGATCCACTCCACCGCGTAAGTGTAGACCGCGCCGTTTTCGCCCGTGACCGAGATTTGCGCGCCCTCCGGCAACTGCGCGACGGTGTAGAAGACGGCCGGCCCGACATCCCAGTAATCGACGTGGCCCGACATCACCGTGTTGCCGAACTCGCCCAGCTCGCCGGTCTCCTGATACCAGGAGACGACCCACGGGCCGCTCGGGTCGAGCATCACGCCGTCGACGATCTGGCTGCGCTCAACCTCGGCGTCGACCGTGGCGTCGGGGATCGCGATCGAAACCGGCGCCGTGCCGTTTCCTGGCGTCGGGTTCAGCCCGAGTGGCCCGGCAAGCTCCTGCCCATTGCCCCACGCCGGCAGCTCCAGACCGGTGTTGGCCGCCACCCCGGCAGTCAGGCCGATGAGGATCATCAGGCTCGCAATGAACGGGATCAGCCCGTGG
This sequence comes from Chloroflexota bacterium, assembly GCA_023392645.1. GTDB lineage: Bacteria > Chloroflexota > Chloroflexia > Thermomicrobiales > UBA6265 > JACCVC01. The sequence continues at coordinate 2,539 of JAEVYR010000121.1, forward strand.
CGTGCGCGTCGCATCATCAGTGGTACCTCGATCGATCGTATCGCTGGCTCGTCCTCGCGGGAACCTGTCCCGCGAAAGTGTACCCGCTCTGTACGTTCGGTTCAGCCGCGCATCCGGCGCGACACTCCCCACCCCGCCAGCAGCATCGCGCCGAGCACGCCGACACCCATCAGCGCGGCCTGCATCGCGCCCAGGCTGGCCCACCGGCTCTCGTCATCGACGGGGCCGATGCCGGGCCCGGTGCCGGTGCTCGGCAGATCCGTCACCTGCGCGCACTGGTAAATGAACACGTCGGTGTTCTGGCCGTTCTCGACGATGACGCGGCTCTTGCTGTCGACCCGCTCGGCCTTCGCCTTGCACCACATGCCCTCGCCCTGTTTGAGAGTGTAGAAGCCATCGGGCAGGTTGGAGAAGGTGGCGACGCCGTTGGCGTCCGTGGCGGTGTTGAGCGAGATCGTGCCATCGGTCGACGCGAGCGTGAAGACCTTGCCGCTGCGTCCGGCCGCGCAATCGCGCTCCCAGTCCTTCACGTCCGCCTTGTCGGCCTCGCACAGGAACTCGCGCAGCGTGATCGACCCGGTCGGGCCCGCTGGCGGCGGCTGCGCGCCCGGCTGGGTCGCGAACCAGTCGCAGGCGATCGCCTCGCCATCGACGTCGACGAACGTGGTCGAGCCGTTGTCCAGCGTCTTCTGGTAGACATCGCCGTCATCGATCCGGCAGAACACCCCCGCGCTGCTCAGGCCGTCGGGCAGCGTCGGCGTGAGCGTGTAGTCGGCCGGCAGCAGGTCGTAGAAGCGGACCGCGCCGGAGCCGGACGCGCCCGTCTCCGCGCTCAGCGGCGGCGCGCCCTGGTCGCTCAGGCTGAAGCTGACGCCGTCGCGCGGCTCGGTGCAGGCGTCCGCGAACTGGCTGTAGGTCGCGCCGGCCATCGTCTCGCCCTCGGGGCAGGCGAGCAGGGTGACGACAATCTCGGCCTTGCTGGGCGCCGGGGTCGGGGTCGGCTCGCCCTGGGCGTTCTCCGGGATGTAGTACCAATCGCAGAGGATATGCTGGCCCTCGCCGATCGCGAAGCTGGCAATGGTCGAATCGATCGCGGCGTCGATGCGCTCGCCATCCGGCTGGGTGGTGCAGTAGAGACGAACCGTGCCGAAATCGCCCGGCGGCCCCCCGGCCAGCGTGTAGTGACCGGCCGGCAGCGACGTGAACTCGGCAATGCCGGGTCCCGGCGACTGCGGCACGGTCGTGGTGGCGGCGATTTCGCCATCCGGGCCGGTCAGGGTGAAGTCCTGGCCGGCGATGCCATCGCCGTGGCAGGTCTCGTACAGCTCCTCGCCGTCGTACCCCTCCGGGCACAGCGCGAGGTGCACGGTCAGCGACGCGCCGGTTTCCTCGCCGCGGTCGGGACCGGTCGTCGGCGTGACGACGGGATCGTCGCGCAGGTTCTCCGGCACGATGAACCAGTCGCACACGATCTGCTCGGAAGCCATATCGGCGAAGGTGGTGACGCCGGTGGCGTCGAGGTCCTTGGCGTAGCGGTTGCCGCCGTCGGCGACGCAGAAGAGTCGCTCGGTGGCGAACTCCAGCGGCACATCGGAGAAAAGGGTGTAGGTACCCGGCGCGATCTCGTCGAACACGACCTGGCCATCGGCGCCAGTGGATGGATCGCCGTCGGTGGTGTTGATCGTCTCGATCGGGCCGCCGTCATT
>JAEVYR010000164.1 GCA_023392645.1 Chloroflexota bacterium
AGGCAGCACTGGAGCTCGCCTCCGAGCGGTTTGGCGTGCCCGCTGGCGACCTGAAAATCGCCGATGGCGTGATCGAGGTCGCCGGCGATGCCTCACGGTCAGTCACCTACGGTGCGTTGGTTGGTGGCAAGGATTTCGCCCGCGACGTGGATCCGGACGCGCCGGTCAAGAACCCCGCCGATTACGCGATCGTCGGAGAGCCGGTCGCCCGGATCGACATCCCCGCCAAGCTGACCGGCGCCAACGGCGACTTCAACGAGAACGCCCGCGTCGCTGGGATGACGCACGCGCGCATCCTGCGTCCGCCCGCCTACGGCGCGAAGCTGATGTCGTACGACGAGTCGGTCGCCGAGATGCCCGGCATCGTGGCGGTGATCGCGATCGAGCATCCGGGCGACGAACGGCTGGCTCGCGTGGAGCGGCTGGAGACGATGCCCGGCGACTTCATCGCCGTGGTCGCCGAGCGCGAGGACCAGGCGCTGAAGGCGCTGGAGGCGCTCGCCGATTCGGCCGAGTGGGATGTTAGCGAGAGCCTTCCGGCGACGCATGAAGACCTCTACGACTGGGTGCTGGCGAACGGTCAGCCGGTAGAGCTCGTCCCGAACGGCGACGCCGGGGCGACGCCGCCCAGTTTCGAGGAGCTGTACCAGCAATTCGAGGACCTGCGTCCCAATGCGCGGCTCACGCGCTCCGGGTCCTACCGGGGTCCCTACCTCAGTTACGGTCCGATCAGCTCGGCGTGGTCCCTCGCCGATGTGCAGGGGGACGCGGCGACGATCTGGTCGGCGACGCAGTGGCCCTTCGGTGCGCGCTGGATGGTGGCGCAGGCGCTCGGTTACGACGCCAGCGATCAGGTGCGTCTCGTCGGTGGATCGAGCAGCGGGCTCTATGGTCGGCGCGATGACTACGATCAGGAGGTCGACGTCGAGGCGGCGATCCTGTCGCAGGAGGTCGGTCGACCGGTCCGCCTGCAATGGTCTCGCAGCGACGAATTCGTGTGGGGGCAGTATCGTCCGCCCCAGGTCGTGACGCTGGAAGCGCACGTCAAAGATGAGCATCACATCGATGGCCTCTACGGTGCTGTGCACACCGCGGTGCGGGGCGTTCACCCGGCGCCGGGTATCGCCACAATGGCGCTCGGTGACACGCCGTACCAGTTCGGACCGATGCCGCTCGAGGTTTTCGACGCGGGCGCGCTGCTGCGCACCGGATATATGCGCAACGTGTTCAGCGGCTACAACATGTTCGCACTCGAATCGTTCATGGACGAGATCGCCCACGAGGTGAGAGAGGATCCGGTCGAGTTCCGATTGCGGCACCTGGAGGATGATCGCGCGATCGATGTGATCCGCGCGGCGACCGACGCCGCCGGCTGGGCGCCGAGCGGCGGAGCCGGCGGCAGTGGCATGGGTGTCAGCTTCGTGCTCTATACGGGTCAGTCGGGTCCATCGTCCGCCTACATGTGCTACGTAGCGACGGTCGATGTCGACGAGGCGTCCGGCGAGGTTCGCGTCGGCAAGGTGACGGCCGCGATCGACGCCGGACTCGTCGTCAACCCGGATGGACTGACCAATCAGGTCGAGGGCGGCGTGATTCAGGGCATGAGCTGGTGCATGAAGGAGCAGGTGACCTTCGATCATACCATCGTCACCAGCCATGACTGGGCGACCTACCCGATCCTGACCTTCCCGGAGGTGCCGGAGATCGACGTGGTGCTGATCGACCGGCCCAGTCAGCCGGCGAAGGGCGTCGGCGAGCCGGTGACCGTGCCGATCGCGGCGGCGATCGCGAACGCGATCCATGACGCCACGGGAGCGCGCATTCGCGAGCTGCCGCTCACACCCGATCGGGTCAAGGCCGCTCTGGATGGCGGCACGGCAACCCCCGCCGCGATGGCGTCGCCGGCAGGGTAGGGTTTGCCCGGGGCGAATCGTTTTGGGAGAACCACGTCTGGGAGGAGCTTGTCCCCTCCCTCATTGTCGCGCTGCAGGTCACGCCGGACGGCTTTTGTGGTCGCTCGGCGTGTAGGGGCTACCGCCGGGCGCGGCGGCGCATGCGGCGAGGGTCGCCGGCGAGGCGGAAGTCCTCGGCGTCGATGGCGACGTGGTTGGTCAGGCGGTGATCCATGATGCGGGAATAGATGCGCTCGTCGATCTTGCCCTTGGTGCCGAGGTCGACGTTCGTCGTGATCACCGTCGGCATCTGCTCGCTGTAGCGATGGTTAATGATCTGGTAGAGCTTTTCCTTCGCCCACGGGGTCGCGTTCTCGGTGCCGAGATCGTCGAGCACGAGCAGCGGCGCGTTGCGGATCATCGCGAACCGCTCGTCATACGCGGTGCCGGAGTTGGGGTCGAAGGTCGAGCGCAGGTGGTCGAGCAGGTCGGGCACTACCGCGAAATAGACGCTCATGCGATGCCACTCCATCGCGTAGCGGGCGATGGCGACGGCGAGGTGGGTCTTTCCAACACCGCACGGGCCGGAGAGAAAGAGCCAGTTGTGACCTGGCTCCTGCGCAAACGCGAGGGCGGCCTCGTAGGCGTCGTCGAGTCCGGAGATATCGGGGTCGAAGGTGTCGAAGGTGGAGTCGCCGAACGCCTCGAGATTCGAGAGCTTGCGCAGCTCATCGTCGCGCCGCTCGTCCAGCTCGCGCTGTTTGCACTCGCACGGGAAGAGGCGACCGAAACTGGGGTGCCCGACCGGCACGTCGGCGCGCAGGTAGCCAGCGTCGTTGCAGATCGGGCAGCCGACGGCGTCCTTGCTCCGAATACGCACCGCGCCGCCCTGCTGCTGCGGCCGCTCGGGGAGGGGGAAATCTCTCATCACGTCGCCAATGCGCTTCATCGTGGAAATCCTGTCGGTGCGAGTGATGCGTCGGTCAGCCGGGGCGATCGGTCCGGCCCTGCTGGGACCATGTCTCCAGGATGCGCTCGATGTACCGCCAGCTTCGTCGATTGTACGTCACCGCCTCTTCGATCGCGTCCTCGATCCATGACGGCGGATACGCATCCATCGCGCGGGTGATGCGGTCGGCCACCAACGGCGTCAGCGGGCCGATGTTCTGCTCGTAGAGGAAGAACGCGGTCGGCGGGTCGGCCGTCACCTCCGGCGCGCGGTCATCAACCCACATCGTTTTCGGTGGGGCGATGGCGCCGCGCTGGATGGCCTGGACCAACTCCCGCGTGACCGGGGTGTGCAGGAAATACCACGCCACCCCGCGCCGCCCGCTGGTGGCGACGACGCGGAGCAGCGTGCCGCGCGCGACGGCGCGGTCGAGCGCGTCGAGAATCGCTTCACGGGTGTCGCCAGTCGGCGTGCCATCGACCCGGAAGGCCTGTCGCAGGGAACGGTCGCCGAGGATCGCCGGCTCGGCGACAGGGGCTTCCGGACCGCCGCCATGAGCGACGAGGCGGAACATGTAGGTGGTCGCGCGCAACTCGCCGAGCGAGGTGATCTCCGGCAGGACCTCGGTGAAGAATCGCTCGGGCACCGGCACCGGAGCGCGGTCGGCGTCGATGTAGCCAGCGAATGGCGTGTCGCCGGGGCGCATATCGCGCGCGTCATGCATCGTCAAAGTCGGCACGGTACATCTCGAGGTCGGCGAACCGGGCGGTTGCCTCGAAGAAGCGCAGGTTGACCGATCCCACCGGGCCGTTCCGGTGCTTGGCGATGATGATTTCGGCGATGCCCTTCTTGTCGGAGTGCTCGTCGTACTTTTCCTCGCGGTAGATGAACATCACGATGTCCGCGTCCTGCTCGATCGACCCGGACTCGCGGAGGTCGGACAGCATCGGCCGGTGGTCGGCGCGCGACTCGACCGCGCGGGAGAGCTGCGACAGCGCCTCGACGGGCACGTTGAGCTCGCGCGCGAGACCCTTGAGCCCGCGCGAGATTTCCGAGATCTCCTGCACGCGGTTCTCGCTGCGGCGGCCGCTCATGAGCTGCAGGTAGTCGACGATGATCATGTCCAGGCCATGCTCGGCTTGCAACCGGCGCGCCTTGGATCGCACGTCCATGATGCTCGA
>JAEVYR010000172.1 GCA_023392645.1 Chloroflexota bacterium
GATCATCTCGATCGCGCAGCAGGCGAGCCCGAACTGCAGCCACCACAGCGATTGGCGGCGTCCCCAGTTGAAGAGGAAATCGAGCGAGGTGACGAAGACGTTCTTGTCGAAGCGATCGTCGATCAGACCCATTCCAGGGCCCCTTTCTTCCAGGCGTAAATGTAGCCATCGAGGAGTAGCAGGATGAAGATCGTCATCGTGACGAAGCCGAAGAGCCCGAGCCGGTCGAAGTTGACGGCCCACGGGTAAATGAAGACGGCTTCGATGTCGATCACGACGAAGAGCATGGCGACGACGTAGTAGCGCGGCGTGAACCTTACGCGCGCCGGCGTGACGCCCGGCATGCCGCTCTCGTACTGCTCGGATTTGGCTTTCGAGGGGCGGGAGGGGGCCATGATCTGGTTCAGCGTCAGCAGCAGCATGCCCATTGCGAATGCTGCGACCACCATGAACATGACGACGATCCAGTTCTCGCCAAAGATGTGCACGGAATTCCTGCTCCCCGCGTTGGTGTGCTGTGTCCGGAGTGCCGCGAATCGCTGGCCACTGGCCACCGTCCGGACGGCGGTCCGGATACCATCGGTCGCGATGCGGGCGCTGTGTCCGTACGCTGTCGAAGGCACAGCAGACGCCCGGATACGACCGTCCGGAATCCCCCACAAGATACCACACGCTCCCCGCCGGAACGCCCCGATCTGTTGCTTCCGTGGCGGTGGTGCACGGTCGTTGCGGCTGCGCGAAATTGGTTCCCAATGGACCTCGGAACGTATCCGATTGGACCGGTTGTGCACCTGTGGCACAGCTATGATTGAGTCAACACCATATGAGATCGCTTCGCCAGCCACGGAGCCATCTCCCCCCTTCCCTCCAAATGTGGTGTCTGTAACCGCCCGGGCCATCCCCCGGGCGGTTACGCATTTCCAGCCCCGAAAAACCCCGGAAACGCCGGAAAACCGATATGCGCGCGCCGATGGGCCGTTTGCGCGGGCCGGCGGCCGCGCTTCCCTGAACCGGCCTCTCGCGCTATGCTCGGGCATCGAATCTGACTGCCCGTCACCGAATCGCGCGTGACAGGCTCGCGCCCATGAGGTGAAACCATGCCGTCCGAGTTGCCAGGTCCGATCCCCGAGGCGTCGCTGCAGTTCCTGAGCCGCGTCGACAGCCCAACCATCGCCAACGCGATCGAGCCGTTCGAAGTGCGCGATCGCACCGACGGCTTCATCGGCGGGCGTGTCCAGTGCCAGTTTCCCGACCTCGGCGTGATGGTCGGCCGCGCGCTCACCGTGACGATGCCCAACGCGCCGGGGCCGGTCGCCGGGCGCGATGGCTACTGGGCGATGTGGGACGCCCTCGACGCGATGGAGGGGCCGGTGGTGCTGGCGATCCAGGACGCCAGCGGCGAGCCGCACCGCGTCGCCTACGCCGGCGAGGTGATGGCGACGATCGCCAGCCGGCTCGGCGCGGTCGGCATGGTCACCGACGGCGCCCTGCGGGACATCGATGAGGTCTACAACCTCGGCTTCCATTACTTCATGCAGTACCCGGTGGTGTCGCACGCCAACTTCGAGATCACCTCGGTCGGCGAGCCGATCGTGCTCGATGGCCAGGAGGTGCGCACGGGCGACATCCTGCATGGCGATCGCAACGGCATCGTGATCGTGCCCGACGAGGTGCTGGAGGGGCTGCCGGAGGCGGTCGAGAAGATCCACCAGCGCGAGGGCGAGACGATGGCCTACATCCGCGGCGACGATTTCGACTACGCCCAGCTCCGCAAGCGCAGCGGCTACTGACCCGGACCAGGTACGATCCGGACGCCAGCGGCGCCCTCCGCGGCGCAAGGTGGGTGTCGCTCGTCGCCCCAGATGCGCACATCCCTCATACATGCGCATCTTGAACATCTGGATCATCAGGACGCCGAAAACGCCAGATGCTCAGGTTCGACCCGCGACGGGTGCCACCTGAGCATCTGGAAAGATCACCGCGAAATCAACGAAACCGGCCCCACATGGCCAAGATGCTCAAGATGTTCACGTGAGCATCTTGCCCCGGCGCATCCCGGTCCCGATCACGAATGCGCCAGGGCGGCGGCTTCCTCGTCCAGCTCTTCATCGTCGACGCGGTAGAGCTTCGCGTCCGGCGCCATCCGGTCGGTGAACATGATGCCGTCGAGATGGTCGATCTCGTGCTGGAGCACCCGCGCCAGGTAGCCGTGCGCCTTGATGCGCACCGGCGCGTTCTCCAGGTCCATCGCCTTGACCGTGACCGACTCGCGCCGCACGACCTCCCCGGCGAACCCGGGGATGCTCAGGCACCCTTCCATCGCGGCTTCGTCGCCGTACCCGCGCACGATTTCCGGGTTGAGCAGGATGTAGCGGTATTCCGGATCGTCGTCGTTGTCCATGCCGGCCGGCACGTGAACGGTGATGATGCGGCGCATCACGCCGACCTGCGGACCGGCCAGCCCGACACCCTCGGCGTCTTCCATCGTTTCCCACATGTTTCCGGCGAGCCGGTGCAGCTCGGGGGCGGCCTGGCGC
>JAEVYR010000197.1 GCA_023392645.1 Chloroflexota bacterium
GTCCTGGACGATCGGGAGTCGTACCCAGAAGGTCGCGCCGCGGCCGGGACCCGGCGACTCCACGCCGATGGTTCCGCCCTGCGCCTCCACAAGGCGGTAGCTCAAATACAGGCCGAGCCCCATCCCCCTGACCGTCGGGTCCGCGCCAGGTCGGCGGAACCGCTCGAAGACGTGCGGTACGTGCTCCCGAGCGATGCCCGTTCCCTGATCCGTGACCGAAAGGATCACGTCGCCGCCATCCTCGGTGCTCGTCGTGTTGATCTCGCCTCCGTTGGGTGAGTACTTGACGGCATTCTCGTAGAGATTGCGCAGGACCTGACTCAGCAGATCCGGGTCAGCCTCGACCGGTGGCAGATTCGCCCGGAGATCGGACACGAACGCGTGATGTGGAGCGTGACGCGCGACATCATTCGTGGCACTCCGCACGAGAGGCAGGAGCAAGACCGGCTCGGTCGATGCCGTGAGACGGCCCGCCATGATGGCGGCCAAACTCAGGATGTTGTGAAGCATCCTGTCCAGACGTTGGCTCTCGACTGCAATGTCCGAAAGGAGTCCGTTCAATGTCTCTTCATCGAGGTGAGTCCGCTGGTTCAACAGCAATTGCGCACCACCCTGGATAGTGGTGAGCGGCGTACGAAACTCATGCGAGATGAGCGAGAGGAAATCGTCCTTGAGCTGTTCGGCCTCCCGAAGCCTGGTGATATCCTGGAACACGATGACCGCGCTGGTGACGCGACCCTGTGCGTCGTGCAGCGGGGTCGCCTGTGTGAGGACGGGCACGCGCTCACCGTCGCGGCGTTCCAGCAGTAACTGCTGATTCCTGACGGTGAGATCACGTAGCGCTCGGACACCGGGGCGCAGATGGAATGCCAGAGGCAACCCTTCAGCTTCGAGCAGGTCGAAATCATCCAGGCGCGATAACTGACCCAATCCATAATCGGTCTGCCCGAAGACAAGTCGCTGAGCCGCCGCGTTGGCCAGCGTGATCGCACCGTCCGGCGGGTTGGCGATGAGGATGGCGGATGGCAGGTTATCCAGGATGGTCCGCAGCCGATCGCTCTGCTCCCGGGCATGCTGGTGAGCAGTTTGCAGGTCCGCGTGCAGCCGGGCACGCTCGAGTGCGCTCGCTGCGTGTCGAGCGAGAACGCTCACGATATCCAGATCGTGCTTCGTGAACTCCGTGTCGCCCTCTCGCTCGGTCAGGTAGAGATCGCCGAGGACACGATCACCAAGCATGATCGGGACGCCGAGCAACGTCTTCATCGGAGGATGGTTGGGGGGAAACCCCGACGAGCGCGGATCAGCAGCGATGTCACGAATCAACAGCGGACGACCGTCGTTGATCAGCACGCCCAGCAGGCCATGCCCTGCCGGGAGCGGGCCGATCGCCGCGCGCTCCTCCGGCGTCAGGCCTGAGGTGATGAACTGCTGTATCTGTCCATGTTCGTCGGCAATGCCGATCGCGGCGTATCGCGCGGGCACCACCTGGCGCGCGAAGTCGGCAATCAGCTGGAGCACCGCTCTTTGGCCGAGCTCCGATCCAACCGTGAGGGCTGCCTCGTAGACGCGAATGAGCTCCAAGTTGTTGTCCGGTTGAGCTGCCGCGCGCGTCTCCTCGCCTGGTGAGCGGTACTCGCACAACAGCCAGGTGCGGGCCTCCAAAGAGGCAAGTCGCCACTGCCAGTGTCCTGACCTCCCGTGCGTCTCTCCTCGCCCGATGCCCATACGAATCGCTTCCGCCGGAGCGGCGCCGATCCGGTCGGACAGCCTCGGAGACGACGCATCGCGAGCTGCGTGCGCTCGGGCCGCCTGGTTCGCCACCCTGACGGCGAGATCAGGCTCGGAGGCATCGGCGACGATCATCGGAATGACCGCCCGATCGATGAGCTCTTCAAGGAGATCGGGGATACCAGCCGGCTCGGAAGAACGGCGATGTGCGCTTTGCGCGTCGGTCGGCCCGGCTGTTCGGCGATGGTGCATCGACCCGCACTTTCTACCCAGCGGGGAAGGCGCCCGAGAAACGTTCAATACGGCGGCCGCACAGGCAGGCTCGGCGCGTTCCATGCACACCGCGGTCGTCGCACTGGGGCCCGGGTCGTTATCATAGCAACTTCGCCAATGGCCTGGAAACCGTCACGACATTGACACATCTCCCCCATCCCGAAACGCACCCTCGACACGCCATGTCCCGCATGATGCCCGGAGGATAAGGACGTATGGCGTGCCCGACGGAAGAGATGGACCTGGTATGTATGACCACATCGTCGTCCCGCTGGATGGGTCGTTGCAATCAGAACTCGCGCTGCCGATCGCGGTCGAGGAGGCGTGGCGTCATGGCGCGGTGCTCGTGCTCATCCATGCGATTCCAGTTCGCGGCGTGTCGACCGCGCCCCGGGGATGCGGCCATGCTGACAGCGGTGGGGCACGGTCCGACGAAGACCTGCGCACCGCAACCCGCCTCGGACGTCGGTACCTCGATGCCGTCGCAAGACGATGGCATCTCCCGCCCACAACCTCGGTGATGGTCGCGCCCGGCGCCTCGGCCACTGAGATTCTCGCCTTGGCAAGGCGGCTGACTCGTCCGCTGATTGTGGTGACCGTCTCCGACGCTTTCGACGCCGCCTGCCCTTCGATCAACTCGATGGGGCAACGCCTTGTGGATGAGAGCACGGTGCCCGTTCTCGGGGTGCGGAATGCAACTCCGACGGCAGATTGGCACTCCATGGCGATGGAGGATTCTCATGGTTGCACAGCAGACCTTTCACCGCTATGAGCGGCACACGCTTGCGATCGGCGGGCGTCTCAACTGGCTTCGCGCCGGGGTGCTCGGGGCCAACGATGGGATCGTCTCTACCGCTGGCGTCGTGGCCGGTGTGGCGGGGGCAACCAGCGATCTCATGCCTATCCTCACGGCTGGAGTCGCGGCGGCAGTGGCCGGTTCGATGTCCATGGCCGGTGGGGAGTATGTATAGGTCAGCAGCCAGCGCGACGCCGAGAAAGCGACCCTGGGGAAGGAGCGCTGGGAGCTGGCGAACCTGCCGGAGCAGGAGCTGAACGAACTTGCCGGCCTTTACCGGGCTGAAGGGTTCTCGGAATCCACCGCCATGCAGGCGGCGAAGGAGGTCACTGCCCGCGACCCGCTCGGCGCGCATGCGTCCATGGAGTTGGGCATCGACCCGGACGCGCTGACGAGCCCATGGGCCGCCGCCATGGCGTCGTTCGTCGCCTTCGCATTCGGCGCGGTAGTGCCCATTCTCGCCGTCGCGCTCCCCCCAGCGACATGGCGCATCCAGGCCGCCTTCGGCTTCACGGTTCTGGGCCTCTTGCTCACCGGCTGGCTCAGCGCGCGCCTGGGCAGTGCTCCGTGGTTACCGGCTGTGGTTCGCAACGTCAGCGTCGGTGTTCTCACGATGGTGATCACCTATGGCGTCGGGATGGTGTTCGGCGTCACGCTGTAACCCAACGGCACCCAGCTACGTGTACCGATGCCGCATCCGATCCACGACAAAGGCGGCCCTGGCATCCCCGCGTTTCGGCTGACAGCGGGCGCGCCGTTTGGTACACTCTCAGGCGGAGAGGTGTCCGAGCGGTTTAAGGTGCTGCTCTCGAAAAGCAGTGTGGTTCATAGCCACCGTGGGTTCGAATCCCACCCTCTCCGCCACCACGGGCAGCCGCCCAACGCGCTGGAAGGGTCGCATAGTCTGGCCTAGTGCGCACGATTGGAAATCGTGTAGGCGGTAACACGCCTCGAGGGTTCGAATCCCTCCCCTTCCGCCACTCAGGATCCCCACTCGGCCGCGATTTCCGCCCCTGGCTCGCCATGGGCGTCGTTGCTGACCCGATCGCCGACATGCCGGTATCGATACGGACTTCGGGGTACTCCCTCCCGAATGTGAGCAGGGCCCACCCCCATGGTGGGCCGTAGTACCGAACGCGAGGAACCGCCATGAACGCCGTCATGTACGACGCATTCAACGAACGCCCGCGGCTTGTCGACCTGCCGGAGCCCTCACCCGAGCCGCACGGCGTCGTGCTGAAGGTCGAGGCGACCGGCGTGTGCCGCAGTGACTGGCATGGCTGGGTCGGCCACGATCCCGACATCAGCCTGCCCCATGTGCCCGGCCATGAGCTTGCCGGGATCGTCGTTGCGGTCGGAAACGACGTCACCAGATGGAAGGGTGGCGAGCGTGTGACCGTGCCCTTCGTCGGGGGGTGTGGTGCCTGCGCCGAGTGCCATGCGGGTCACCAGCAGGTGTGCCACAACCAGTTCCAACCGGGATTCACCCATTGGGGGTCGTTTGCGGAGTACGTCTCCATTCATCACGCGGACCTGAATCTCGTCGCGCTACCCGAATCGGTAACGTCGGCGACGGCCGCCAGTCTCGGCTGCCGATTTGCCACCCCGTTCCGCGCCGTTGTCGACCAGGGCAGGGTCTCGGCGGGCCAGTGGGTAGCGGTTCATGGATGCGGCGGGGTCGGCCTCGCGGCGATCATGATCGCCAACGCGATCGGCGCCAACGTCGTCGCGGTCGATATCGGCGACGACAAGCTGGCGCTGGCAAGGGACCTCGGGGCGGCCGTCGCCATCAACGCCACGTCGGTCGCAAGCGTGCCCGAAGCGGTGATCGACGCCACCGAGGGCGGAGCGCACGTTTCGCTTGACGCGCTCGGGCATACGGAAACCTGCGTCAACTCGATCCTCAACCTGCGCCGGCGGGGCAAGCACGTGCAGGTCGGACTCATGGTTGGCGATCACGGCACGCCACCGGTGCCGATGGGTCGCGTTGTCGCCCATGAACTGGAGATCCTGGGGAGCCATGGCATCCAGGCGCATCGCTACGATGCGATCATGGCCATGATCCTCTCCCACAAGCTGAAGCCCGAGCTCCTCGTCGGCAAGGAAATCAGCCTGGAAGAATCGATCGACGCGCTGGTGGCGATGGACACGTTCCAGGGCGCCGGCACGACCGTCGTGACCAGCTTCTGACATTGGCGCGGGCCGGATCTCCCGGTCGCTGTCTACGCCTGCTTCGCGAGGAACACGTCGACCTCATCAGCTGTCGGGATCGACGGCTGCGCCCCCGCCTTCTGGGTCGACAGCGATGCCGCCGCGATCGCCCAGCGCAGCGCAGCGCCGAATGCGTCGCCTCGCGCGATCCCTCTCGCAAACGCGCCGCAAAACGTGTCGCCCGCGCCGGTCGTGTCGACCACCGTCACGCGCGGCGCCGGCACATGAACCGCCTGCCCGTGGTGGAAACCGTAGGCGCCCTTCGACCCAGCCGTCAGCACGACGCTGGTGCCGCTCTCGTGCGCGAGCGCTTCGGTCATTTCGGCGAAATCGGCCTTTCGGCCGAGCAGCGCCGCCGCCTCGACCTCGTTGACGGTGAGGTAGTCGACACGATCGAGCAGCGGCTTCGCCGCCATAGGGTCCGGCGAGGCGTTGAGGATCGTGATCGCCCCGCACGCCTTCGCCGCGTCCAGCGCGACCGCGGCCGCATCGGTCACGACTTCGTTCGGCTGGAGGTACACCGCCGGACGAACGCGCTCGATCGCGGCCCGGATCTGGTCGCCATCGATCCTGAGCGTCGGGCCCGGCACATAGGCGATCCGGTTCTCGCCATGCTGCTCGACCGTGATCAACGCCACGCCCGAAGCCATGCCGTCGATCTGATTCACGCCGGCGAGATCGATTCCGTCGTTGTCGAGCTCGCTCCGGCGGTCCCTGCCGAACGCGTCGTCGCCAACGGCGGCGACCAGCGAGACATCGGCGCCCGCGCGTTGCGCGGCGACCGCGACATTCGCCCCCTTGCCGCCGCCGTAAATATGGAATGTCTGACCCGTGACGGTCTCACCCGCCTCGGGCGCTCGCTCCACCACCGCGACGAGATCGGTGTTGATCGCGCCCGCGACGACGATTCGCTCCCTTGCCATCCCCACTCCTTTGCTTTCGGGCAAATCGCCCCAGGACCACCCAGACGCCGGACTGGTGCTTGCTCCAATTCAGAGCCGCCACAGGGGCAGCACTACGCCTGAATGCAGGGGCGCGATCATCGGCCCAGCCGAACGATTCGCCTGATCACGGCTCGCCGGACGTGTCCCAGCCCGTCCGCGGCATGTTGCAGCCGGCTCCGCTCCGGCTCGTGGCCGCCGTATCGCTGCTCCTCATAGACGTCAACGATCCGCCTGGCGTCGCTGGCGAGATCGGGGTAGCGCCGCCCGAACCGACGCGCGTACTCGCGCGGTGTCATGTACGCGCCGCCGGCGACACCGCCCGCGCGACCCCAGCGCACCATCCTCGAAAAGATCGCGCCGGGCTCGAGCGCGACACCGCGCCCAAACACCAGCCAGCCAGCCACTGCCAGCGTCAGCAATGCTCCCGCCACGGCGACGGCCACGAGCGGCATCGATAGCCCACCCCCACCCTGCTCTTCCGGCACGGTTTGCGCGATGGGCGGCACGTCGGTCTCCACGGCCGGGCTGGCGACTGGCGGCACGGTGGTTTCCACCGGCGCCGGGGTGGGCGTCGGCAGGGTCAGCTCCTGCGCTGGCGTGGCCGTTTCGAGCTGCCCGTCGAACGCCGATTCCGGCTGCGATGCCGTCGGCTCGAACCGTATCCAGCCGTACCCAGGGAAGTACGCCTCGGTCCACGCATGGGCATTCTGCTGGCGATACAGATACCC
>JAEVYR010000368.1 GCA_023392645.1 Chloroflexota bacterium
CAGTAGAGGTGGCTCGGGTCGAAGTTGATGCCGCACCCCTCGCGGTGGCCGATCGCCTCCAGCGTGCGGCTCGTCGTCCACCAGTCATAGGCGATTTCGGAGGGGTGCACCTCCAGCGCGAACTTCACGCCGACCTCGTCATAGACATCGATGATCGGGTTCCACCGCTCGGCGAACTCCGCGTAGCCGTCCTCGATCATCTGGGGTGGCACCGGCGGGAACATCGCCAGCAGGTGCCAGATGGGAGAGCCGGTGAAGCCGGTGACCACCTTCACGCCGAGCTTCGCGGCGGCGCGGGCGGTGTCCATCATCTCCTGCGCGGCGCGCTGGCGCACACCCTCGGCGTCACCGTCGCCCCAGACGTGGGCGGGCACGATGCCCTGATGGCGCTGGTCGATGACGGCGTCCGCGACCGCCTGGCCGACGAGGTGGTTGCCGATCGCGAAGCACTCCAGCCCGTTCTGCTCGAGGATGTCGCGGCGGTTCTGGACGTAGTCGTCGTCCGCAAGCGCCCGCTGGACGTCGAAATGGTCGCCCCAGCAGGCGATCTCCAGCCCGTCGAAGCCCATCTCCCTGGCCTTCGGCGCCAGCTCCTCGAAGGGCATGTCGGCCCACTGACCGGTGAACAGCGTGACGGGTCGTGCCATGGGTTCCTCCTGTGTATCGCGCGTGCCTCGAATTGGCGGTGGGCGCGTCGGTCACTGGCATCTTCAATGGACCGAGTGTCCTATTGACGCTCGGTGGTGTCAACGCGAGCGATCGGGAGCATCGGGCATGGTGGTAGAGTTGCGGCAGCGTATGCGGCGAGGGTTGCTTCCCCTGAACGGACATGCCATCCCGCACCACATGCCCCGGGGAACAGGGTCGACAGGTCGATGAGTCACACCGCGCCGTCCGGCAGTCACCGCACCATCATCGGCAACCGGTACGAGGTCGATCTCGATCACCCGATCGGTGTGGGGGGCATGGCCACCGTCTACCGGGGGTTCGACCTGCAATCGCGCCGCGCCGTCGCCCTCAAGACGTTGCGCGCCGAGTACCAGCGTGACCCGGGCTCCCGGCAGCGCTTTCGCCGCGAGGCGCGGGCGATGGCGTTCGTCAACCACCCCAATCTGGTCACGATCTACGACCTCCACGAGGAGGCCGATGGCTCGTGGGTGGTGATGGAATACATCGACGGGCAGACGCTGAAGACGCTTGTCCAGGAGGAGGGCCCGCTACCGCCGGAGTCGGTCGTGCTCATCCTGCAGCAGCTCGCAAACGCGTTGGCGCACATCCACGAGCGCAACCTCGTCCATCAGGACATCAAGCCGCAAAACATCATGATCACCGATTCGGGCGAGATCAAGATCATCGACTTCGGGCTCGCCCAGCCGCCCGGCGCGCGAATCGAGCAGGGTGGCGGGATGGCCTTCGGCACGGTCGCCTACCTCGCGCCGGAGCAGGCCCGCGGCGATGCCGTCGGCTTCGAGACCGACGTGTACTCGCTCGGCTGCGTCGTGTACGAGCTGCTCACCGGGCGGCTGCCGTTCGAGGTGCCGGACGGTCCGGACCAAAAGCGCCTGCTGATGCACGCGCACCTGGAGGAGCTGGCGGAAGCTCCCTCGACCGTGCGGCCGGAGTTGGACCTGCCGGGGTGGGTCGACGATGTCGTCGGCTGGGCACTGGTGAAGGATCCGAGCGACCGCATCCGCGACGTTCGTACCTTCGCGCGGCTGTTTCGGGCCGGGCTGGAGGGCGAGACGCTCAACGGCGCCCAGTCGACGGCCGTCCTCGACCACGACGCCGGCCCGCGGCGCGGATCAGGTCCGCGCCGGATCGCGTTCCATCGACGTGGCCGGACCCAGCCGGTCGAGGATGCCTCGCACGAGCATTTGCCCGAGCTGCAGGAGGATCGCGCCGGTACGTTCGAACGGATCTACCGGCGCGGGGGCCGGATGGCGCGCCGCTCGCGGAAGATTCGGGGCGGGTTGTGGCGGCTGTTCTTCGTGATGCTGATCGCGACGCTGCTGCTCGGCTTCGCGGTGGCCGCCCGGCAGGGACCGGAGGCGCTGGTCGAACGGTTCCTCAGCATCGCGCCGGGCACGGAGACGACGGTGATCGTGGATCGGCTCAACCTCCGCGCCGCGCCGGGCATCGACGCCCGGTTGATCGGCGCGCTGCCTTCCGGGGCGTCGGTGCGGGTCACCGGGTTGTCGGAGACGGCGGGCGAGTACCGATTCTGGCCGGTCGAGACCGAGCTGAACGGCATCGAGACGGATGGGTGGGTCTGGGACGGCGGATTGCGCGCCAATGCCTGGACCGGCCGTCTCGGCTGGATGCAGGACATCGTCGAGAACGTCCAGGACGCGCGGCGCTCGATTGCGAATGGCTGGGACCGGGTGACGGGCTGGATACCGGGCCTTGTCGTCGCGCAGCTCGGGTGAGAGGGGTCCAGAAAGACCGCATGCTCGCCGGCGAGCAGTACATCGCGAAGGCTCCGAGATTTGCGCGCCGATGTACTCCGACTGCGGTCAGCACATCTCGATCGGTCGCGGCACCTTCATCAATTTCGGCGCGATGCTGATCGACGCCGCGCCAATCACGATCGGCGACGACTGCCAGATCGGGCCGAACGTGCAGCTCCTGACGCCGTTGCACCCCGTCGATCCCGAGCCACGACGGGCGAAGTGGGAGTCGGCGAAACCGATCGAGCTGAAGGACAACGTCTGGCTGGGCGGCGGCGCGATCGTGCTGCCCGGCATCGTCATCGGCGAGAACACCGTCGTCGGCGCCGGTGCGGTGGTGACGAGGGACCTGCCGGCCAACGTCGTCGCGGTCGGCAACCCGGCGAGAATCATCCGGAAGGTCTGACACCGAATCGCGATTCAGCCAGTGAACGCACTGCCGCACGATCCGGCCCGCCTGGCGGTCCTCCCGCTACACCGTAGTCGTGGGCACTCGCGGGCTGCAACGCTCCGATCCTGCCCGGAAAATCGGGCTTTGCGCAGCAGGCATCCCCTCGTGATCGTGCAAGATCGACTTAGTGTCATGTTGACAATTACTCACGTGCGCCCCCATACTCCACCCCAACGACCTGGGGCGAACGACGCCCGTGGCCGCAGCGGCGACGCTTCGGCGGGAGAGTGCCATT
>JAEVYR010000376.1 GCA_023392645.1 Chloroflexota bacterium
CACGCCGTGCCCGTCACCGCCGCCAGCACGAAGAAGACAAAGACGAAGACCTCGCCCAGCCCGAGATAGCCGATGGGAAACGGCCCGCCGGTGTACGCGACCGCGCAGATCACTGCCGCGATCCCGAGCAGCAGCAGCGGCCAGCCGCCGCGCGACACGAGTACCAGCCCGGTCGCGATCGCCAGCGCCAGCGCGATGCCGGTCGCTGCAAGCACCGCCCGGTGCGAGAGCAAACCCGACGAGGTCACGCGCGTCGGCCCCATCCGCGCGGCGGTGTCGGCGCCGCGCTTGAAATCGAGCGCGTCGTTGGCGAAATTGGCGGCGATCTGCAGGAAGAGCGCCGTCAGCAGCGCCATCGCCGCCGATAGTGCGTGGAACCCGCCCTCATGGATGGCGACGCCGGTCCCGACGAGAATCGGCGCCACCGCCGCCGGCAGCGTTTTCGGGCGCGCCGCCAGCACCCACAGCTTCCACTGCGGCAGGGCGGGAGAGGGCGGTGCGGCCGGGATCGAGGTTTCGCTCATTGGGACGATGATGCCTTCGATGGGTGGTAGGGGAGGAGCTTGCCTCCTCCCAGGCGTCCGAAGGGCGACATGGCGCGAGACCGGCACGGACACGGGGCGTGTTGGTGGACATGGAGTCGGCCAACGACCCTGGGCACAGGACCGAGGGCTACCGGGCGTCGTTGCCGGCCGTCAAATCCATCGTGTCGATCAGGCGTGTCTCGCCGACCCGCGCCGCGACCAGCGCACGCGCGCCTTCGCCGTCAATGATAGTCGTGATCGGCTCCAGCGTGGTCGGGTTGACGATCGTCAGGTACTCCACCAGAATGCGGTGATCGCCCGCCAGCAGCGCGCCGCCGAAGGTGAGCAGCGTCCGCACCGAGCGCTCGCCGGCGGCGACCTGCGCCCGCAACATCTCCAGCGTCCGCGGGATCACGAGCGCCGCCTCGCGCTGCTTCGGCGTCAACCGCGCGTTGCGCGAGCTGAGCGCCAGCCCGTCCTGGTCGCGCACCAGTGGGCAGCCCACGATATCGCCCGGCAGCGACAGGTCGGCCACCATCCGCCGCAGCATCGCCAGTTGCTGCCAGTCCTTTTCGCCGAAATAGGCCCGGTCGGGCCGCACCTGGTTCAGCAGGATCGACACGACCGTCGCGACGCCGTCGAAATGCCCCGGCCGCGTCTCGCCCTCCCACCGTTCGGTCACGCCGGCAACCTGAACCGTCGTCGCATGCCCCGCCGGGTACATTGTCTCGACCGCCGGCGCGTAGATCGCGCTGGCGCCGTGGCGGCGTGCCACCGCGAGGTCGCGCTCGAACGGCCGCGGGTAGCGTTCGAGGTCGGTGGGGTCGTTGAACTGGGTCGGGTTGACGAAGATGCTGACGACGACGTCGGCGCATTCGGCCACGGCGCGCTCGATCAGGCTGGCGTGTCCGGCGTGCAGCGCGCCCATCGTCGGCACGAGCCCCAGCGGGCCATCGTGCCGCCAGCGGGCGATCTCGGCCGGAGTGGTCAGCACCACCGGCTCGGTCACGATGGCGTCTCATCGTCGAGCGCGGTGGCGACCGATTCGGGCAAATTGAAGCTGTGGTCAGCGTCGGGGTAGGCGTGACCGCGCACATCGCTCGCATAGGCGGCGACCGCCTCGTGGATTTTCGGCTCCAGCTCGGCGTAGCGTTTCAGGAATTTCGGCGAGAAGCCCATGTCCATGCCGAGCACGTCGGTGATGACCAGTACCAGCCCATCGCAGCCGGCGCCGGCGCCGATGCCGATCGTCGGGATCGCGATCCGCTCGGTGATGCGCCGCGCCAGCCCGGCCGGGACCAGCTCGATCACGGTGGCGAACGCGCCGGCTTTGGTCACCGCGCGGGCGTCCGCGAGAATCGCCTTCGCTTCCTCGACCGTGCGGCCGCGGACCTTCATGCCGCCACTGCCGGCCGCCGTTTGCGGGAGCAGGCCGATGTGCGCCACCACCTGGATGCCGGCGTCGGTGATCGCCCGAATCCGGCTGGCGACACGGATGCCGCCCTCCAGCTTGACCGAGTCGGCCCGCCCGTCGCGAATCAGCCGCACCGCGCTGGCGACCGCCTGCTCGTCGGAGGCCTCGTATGAGCCGAACGGCAGGTCGGCGGTAATGTGCGTGTTCGGCGCGCCGCGGCGCACGGCCCGGGCGTGGTGGACGATGTCGTCGAGCGTGACCTGCGCGGTGGAGTCGTAGCCAAGCAGGGTGGTGCCGACCGAGTCGCCGACCAGGATCATGTCGACGCCAGCCGCCTCCACGATGCGGGCGTGGATTGCATCGTAGGCGGTGATCATCACCAACGGATCGCCGCCGTCGCGGCCGCGGGCGCGGATGTCTCCCGCCGCGAGCCGCTGTCGCGGCGTGTCGCTCGCTGCCTGGTTCATCGTCCCCTCGCTATCGCTGGCGGTGTCGTGGCTGGCCCTCGCGGGCGCGGACCAGCGACAGGACGAGCTGGTTCGCCGGCACCTCGATTCCGCGACGCTGGGCTTCCTTGACGATCGCGCCGTTGATCGCGTCGATCTCTGTTCGCATCCCGTGTTCCAGGTCGACCAGCATCGACGACCGATTGTCGCCGGTCGCCTCCGCGACGTCGTTGATCGTATTCATCAACTGCTGTTCGTCCAGCGCCAGCCCGCGCGCCGCCGCGACGGCGACCGCTTCGCTCGCCAGCAGCCGGCAGGCACGCTGCAGGTCGGAATTTTCGCGGATCGCCCGGTTCGGCGCGCCCGCCAGCGCGGTCACGGGGTTGATCGCCGCGTTGACCGCCAGCTTGCGCCAGACCCAACGGTGGATGTCGTCGACGGCGTGCGTCTCGATGCCGGCGGCGGTCATCGTCGCCGCGACCTGCTGCAGGCGGGGGTTGACCTCGCTCGACTTGCGGCCGATCACGGTGATGCCCTCACCGGTGTGGCTGACCCGGCCCGGCGCCGTGCGCAGCGCCGCCTGGGTTGTCACGCCGAGCCAGACGTGGGGTCGGACGCCGTCGTGCAGGAGCGCCGAACGGAGCTGGGCGGCGTTGCCGAGCCCGTTCTGGAGCGTGAGCACGACCGC
Organism: Chloroflexota bacterium; assembly: GCA_023392645.1. GTDB lineage: Bacteria > Chloroflexota > Chloroflexia > Thermomicrobiales > UBA6265 > JACCVC01. The sequence continues at coordinate 3,073 of JAEVYR010000376.1, forward strand.
GTCCCGGGTCAGATGCGCCTTCAGCGGCTTGACCGAGTCGCCGGTCGCCCAGCTCTTGACGAGCACGATCACCAGCTCGCTGCCTTCGACATCGGCGGGGTCACTGGTGGCGGTGACTGGGACGCTGTGGGCGCGGCCGCCGAGCTCGGTGAGGGTGACGCCATCGCGCTGGATCGCGGCGAGATGCTCGGAGGGGCGGCCGTAGAGCGTGACCCGCTCGGGGCGCTCGGCCTCGTCATCCGATCCGCCCGACTGCATCGCGCTCGACAACCGCGCTGCCATGAGCGTGCCCATGGCGCCAGCTCCCACCACCGTGATCCGCACTGTTGGTTACCCCTCGCCCGACCCGGTGATGCGCGGATGCGGGACATCGACTGTCATACCTGCGGCTATTGTCGCACGAACCCGGAGACCCGGCAGGTCCCCGATGGGGCGCCATTGGCGCCGGAACCCGTATACGTACGTGCCTGTGCGTGCTCCCGATGTTCGCGCCCGTAGCGGCGACGTGCCCGCGCTGGTGTTCATGGCGACGAGGCTCACCAGTTCGCGCGGACGAACGCCGCCAGCAGGAAGACCGTCGCGATCAGGAAGATCATCCCGACGCTGAAGATGCTGATCACGCCGATCGCGCCGGTCCACATGGCCGTCACCAGCCAGGTCGTCGGCCGATCGCGGACCCCGGGCAGCTGGGACAGTGCTGCGGTGGCCACCAGCGCCGACAGGATCGCGGCGGCGATCGCCACGTTCCCGTCGAGCAGGATGATCGCGGCGGCTCCCGCGATCGCCAGCAGCAACCCGCTCCAGCCGAGCAACCGGCTGATTCCCTCGTTGCGGTCGATCATCATCATGGGGCACCTCCTCATGTGTCCCACCATAGCAGGGACGATGACGGTGCTTCGGCTGGGCGGTCTGGCGGTTTCGCGGCAGCCCGCTGGTATCGAAGCCCATTCGGCCGGGATACACTGGCGTCATGGCACCACGAGCGACACCGCCACCATTCCTGACCGTCGACGAGTACCTGGACCTCACCGAATTGTCGCTCGACGGCATCTATCGGGACATCCCGTGACGGACCGCGCTGCCCCCGCGTGGTAGCATGGCCGCAAATTCAAGACCTCTTGCCGCAACGGGAGCCCGGAGATGCCGGGCTGAGAGGGTCGCCATGACGCGACCGACCGTCAACGACCTGATCGGGGTAATGCCCGCGCAGGGATCGGAGCAATCATGTATCACCAGTTTCGTACCGTGTCACGTCGCAACGCTCTTCGGGGCGGGCTCGGGCTTGCCGCCGGGCTCGCGCTGACCGGACGCGTCGCACCCGGCGCCATCGCGCAGGATCCGACGAAGCTCACCCTCGCGCTCGACTGGTATCCCAACGCCAACCACGCCGGGCTCTATCTCGCCCAGGATCGCGGGTACTTCGATGAGGGTGGTCTCGCCGTCGAGATCTACACCCCCGCCGATCCCGCCGC
>JAEVYR010000482.1 GCA_023392645.1 Chloroflexota bacterium
GGTTCAGGCATATCCCGAACCGGGGCACTGCCGCGATGCTGGCGAAGCCAGGGATCAGTTGCCGCCGAAGAGTCCCTTGATCTTGTCGAAAAACCCCTTGTCGGCATTCGCGGCCTGGCGATCACGGGCCTTGTCGAGCATCTGCACGAGACGATCCTCGGCGTCCTCCCGCTCCCGCTCGACGGAGCTGCCCAGCTCCTCGGCGGAGCTTTGCGCGTCGTTCAGCTCCCGGGTCGCCTCGCCACGAACCTCGTCCATGTGTTCCTGCACGTCAGCCTTGGCTTCATCGGCGCGAACGTCGATGTCGGTTTTCGCCTCGTCCGCGCGCTCCTGCATATCGGCGCGCATGTCCTCGGTTTCGGCCTTGCCTTTCTCCACCGTCTCGTCGACCTGTCGCTTCAGGTTGTTGTCCATCGTCGTCTCCTTTCTCGGACGGGTGGCATGACCCGTCCGGAGCGCGACGCGGCCTCGCGCCGCTCGCCGGATTCGACACCTGCGGCCGACGCCGCGACTGCCGTTCGGCTCGGATTCCCGGAGCAGGGATCAAGACGTTGCCATGATTCCGGTTCCTGCACTTCCGCTCTCGCAGAGACCGTGCCGCGCCGCGCATGCATCCATGGATCGACGTTCTGGGGCACGAATAATGCCGTTGAATCCGCCTGTAGACTCAACCTCAGCTACCCGCGAACTCGGATGTGGTCTCCGGGTGGCCGGCGCGAGCACCTGCGCTCGGTGTTCGCCTCCAGCGGACGATGATGCCTCGGCAATGCGGTGCTCATTGCTATTGCATCCCAGGGAACGACACCACCCCGAGCCAGTCGGCGCGGGGTGGTGACGATTCGCATGTTGTAGCTCTGCGAGGCTCAGGCGTCGCCGTCTTTTTTGCCGGTGAATCCCTTGAGGAAGCCCTTGGCATCCTCCATGAAGCCCTCAGCCTTCTCGCGGGCCTCATGCGCGAACTCCTCGGCGCGCTCCCGGAACTGCTCGCCAGCCTCCCGGGCACGATGGGCAGCCTCGTCGGTCTTGCCCTCGACATCGGCGCGTGCGTCGTCGGCCGTCGCCTCAAGATCTGCCGTCGCCTCATCGGCCCTGGATTCGAATTCGGACCGGGCATGGTCTGCCTTCGTCTCGAGGTCGGTCCGGGCATCGTCCGCGCTCGCTTCGAGGTCGGCGCGAGCGTCGTCCGCCCGCTCCTTGCCTTCGTCGACCGTCTTTTCCAGATCGTCTCGGAAGCTGTCCATGAGCGACTCCTGTCCTGACGGGGAGAGCAACGACCCTCCCGCGCGGGAAGGTCGTAAAACGTGCCCCCGGCGCCGCGGCGACACGGTACGTTTGCGTGTACACCGCCAGTATACGCCCGGGGACAGGCGAAATCATCGCGGCCACGCCAACCGTCGCGGCGGAATCAGTCCGCGGCAGCGGCCATCTCCTCGGCCGGGCGCCAGACGTGATCGGGCGCGATCCGCTCGGCCAGCACCTCCACCAGGTGCTTCGTCCGCCGGTGCGTGAAGTGCTCCACCTGCTGGTGGCACGACACGCCGACCGTGCTGATCGTCACATCCATCGGCGTCTCCCGGAGCGTCGGGAAGAGTCGCTCCTCGCCGATCTTGCGCGACACGTCGTAGTGCTCGGCCTCGTAGCCGAACGACCCCGCCATGCCGCAGCATCCCGCGCCGCTCTCCGTCGGCCGGCATCCGGACGCCTTCAGCATCGCCATCGACGGCCCGACACCGATCAGCGCCTTTTGGTGGCAATGCCCGTGGAACAACACCTCCGGACCGGTGTTCGCCTTCCAGGCGATGCCCAGCTCGTCCGTCGCGTCCAGCGCCGAAAGCAGCTCGTCGAACATCAGCGCCTTGCCCGCCACCGCCTGCATGTCCTCGTCGCCAGGGAGCAGGTCGCGGTACTCGTCGCGCAGCGTCAGGATGCAGCTCGGCTCGGTGCCAACGATGGGGATGCCCTGCTTCGCGTACGGCGCCAGCACCTGCACGTTGCGCCGCGCCGACTTCCGGGCGACGTCGACCAGCCCCTTCGAAAGCGCCGGACGGCCACAGCAGGCGCGTCGCTCCTCGACGATCACCTCGTATCCTGCCGCCTCCAGCAACTTCACCGCCGCCATGCCGACTTCGGGATAGTTGTAGGTCGCCCAGGTATCGTGGAAGTACACCACCTTGCCGCGCGTCGGCCGCTTCGCTGTGTCCTGCTTCCGGTGCTGCTTCCACTGCCGCACGAAGGTGCGCTGCACGAACGGCGAGAGCCTGCGATTCGGATGGACGCCCATCAGCTTCATGACCGGCTTCGCCAGCGGCGTCTGCATCGCGAGGTTCGCCAGCGGCGCGATCGGCGCGGCCAGCTTCGACATCGTGTGGATGTGCCCCATCATCCGCGCGCGCAGCGGCGTGCCGTGCTTCTCATAGTAGTGGGCGAGGAACTCGATCTTGATCTTCGCCATATCCACGCTGGAAGGACATTCCGTCTTGCACGCCTTGCAGCTGATGCAGAGATCCATCACGTCATAGGTCGCCTTGTCGGCGAAGTCTTTCGGGTTGAGCACGCGGCTGTCCAGCGCGTTGCGAAGCGCGTTCGCGCGGCCCCGGGTGGTGTCGTTTTCGTCCTTCGTCACCATGTAGCTCGGGCACATCGTGCCGGCCTTGAGCTTGCGGCAAACGGCCGCGCCGTTGCACATCTCGACGGCGCCCATGAAGCCGCCCTCGCGCGAGAAGTCGATGTGCGTCTTGATCTGGATCGGGTTGTACTTCGGCCCGTAGCGCAGGTTCTCGGTCATCGGCGGCGCGTCGACGATCTTGCCCGGATTCATCAGCCCGTTCGGGTCGAACATCGACTTGAGCTCGCGCATCGCCCCGTAGAGCTCCGGACCGAAGATGACCTCGTTCAGCACCGAGCGCTGCAGGCCGTCGCCGTGCTCGCCGCTCATCACGCCGCCGAACCGCCGCGCCATCTCGGCCGCCGCGTCGGCCATCTCGACCATCGCCTCGATGCCCGAGATCGTCTTCAGGTTGATCAGCGGCCTGATGTGCAGGCATCCCGCCGAAGCGTGCGCGTAGTAGGCGGCGGTGGTGTCGAACTTCGCCACCATCTCCTCCACGGCGCCGACGAATTCCGGCAGGTGATCCACCGGCACCGAGACGTCCTCGATCACCGGGATGGGCTTGGCGTCGCCCTTGACGCTCATCAGCAGCCCCAGCCCGGCCTTTCTCACCGACCAGACCTTGGCCTGCTGGGCAGGGTCGAGCAGCACCTGCGGCTCGGTCATCAGCCGCACGCCCCGCTTGCGCAGGTGATCGATCAGGTGCTGCGTCTTGCTCGCCAGCTCCGGCTCGCTCTCGCCGTAGTACTCCACCGCCAGCAGCGCCGCCGGGTCGCCCTCGATGAACGCGATCTGGCTGGCGTAGCCGGGCTGGTCGCGCGTCAGGTTGATCAGCATCCGGTCCATCAGCTCGATCGCCGACGGGTCGGTTTCGAGGATGATCTTCGTCGCCTCCATCGACTCGACAAGATCGGCGAACTGGAGCAGCACCAGGCCGGTGCGTTCGGGGAGATCGACGAGGTTGAGCGTGACGCCGAGCGTCGTCGCCAGTGTGCCCTCGGACGAGGCGAGCAGCCGCGCCGGGGTGAGCCGGTCGTCCGGCACGATGAGCTGGTTGAGCGAATACCCGGTCGATCGGCGCCAGTGCGGCGGAAAATCTCGCGCGATCACGTCGGCGTGCTTGTCGCGATAGGCGAGGATGTCGCGCAGCAGCGTGCCGGTGGGGTCGTCGGATTCGGCGCGCGCCTGTGCATCGGCCAGGTTCCGGGTGGTGAGGTCAACCGTGCCGCCGCCAGCGAGCTGGGCCCGCATGCCAAGCACGTGATCCGCCGTCATGCCGTAGAGGATCGAGTGCGCGCCGGCCGAGTTGTTGCCGACGACGCCGCCGACCGTGGCGCGATTCGCCGACGACGGATCCGGCCCGAACATCAGCCGGTGCGACAGCACCTGCCGGTTGAGCTGGTCGAGGTTGATGCCCGGCTCGACCGTGACCGTCTTCTCCTCGGGCGAGAAGCTGGTGATGCGGTTGAGGTACTTGCTGGTGTCGATGATCAGCGCCGCGCCGACGGTTTGCCCGGCCAGCGACGAGCCGCCGCCGCGCGGCAACACCGGCACGCCATGGCTGGCGGCCAGCTCGACCGCGCCGATGAGATCGTCCGTGCTGCGCGGCACCACCACACCGACCGGCTCGATCTGATAGTTGGAGGCGTCGGTGGAGTAAAGCATCCGGCTGACGCGATCGAAGCGGACCTCGCCGTGGAGACGGGCCTTGAGCTCGGCTTCGAGCACGCGGGCGGTGTCGGCCTCGGCCTTGGCGTCCAGGTCGGGCGGTCGCGTCGCGATCGGGGCCTTGGCGCCGATGGGCTCGGTGGCGGTGGTGGACTGCGGGTCGGACGCCATGGTCGCGTCTCCTCATCGGGTGATCTCGGGAACCGGGACAAAGCTGCCGCGGAATCGCATGCCGCTGAGCGGGCTCTTGGGCTGCTGCGTCGCTGGTCCCGAGTGTATCACCGGCCCCCAGCCTGAAAAGGGGAGCCTGCCGGGCCACGGGCAGCGGAGCCTCATCCCTCGGGAGACGATCGAGGGATGATCCCCGAAACGTGATCCAGGGCCGCGGCGATCGCGGCGACGGGCGGTAACGCACGACCCGTCCGCCAGGCCACGGCATGCGGGCCATCGCACCACGCGACGGGCTCGATCCGCGGCCGCTCATCGCCAATCGCCGCGATACCGAGGGCGCCGCGCAGCGCCTCCCCGGCGCCTGCCAGCAATGCGGCCCGCGCCAGGTCGCCACGAGCCATCGCCAGGCTGGCCAGGTCATCGACCAAACCCGGAAGCACGCGGTCCACCCGCCCATCGACCGCGACGCGGAGCGCCTCGGCGACATTCGCGAGGGCCACATCGAGGCTTCCAATTTCGCGCTCCGCCCGACCCAGCGCGCCGAGTGCCAGCGCGGTCCCCCACGGATCGCCCGACGCGCGAAACAGCGCGAGGCTTTCCTCGGCGAGGCGGCGCGCCTCCTCGGCGTTCCCCTCCCGCACGGCGACTCGCGCGAGGTACGCCAGAACACTCGCGGTGTGCCACGTATCGCCCGAAGCGCGGAACATCGCCAGGCTTTCCTCGTAGCGGGCACGAGCCCGGTTGAAATCGCCCCGCTGGCTCGCCGCCATGCCAAGGCTGATCAGCGCGATCGCGGCGCGATGCTGGTCCCCGATCGCCCGGAACAGCGCGAGGCTCTCGCCGCAGAGCCGGTCGGTGCGTGCGGTGTCGCCCCGGTCCCGCGCGATCACGCCGAGGTTGTTCAGGGAAATGGCGATGCCGCGCGTATCCTTGAGCCCTCGCCGGAGCGCGAGCGCCTGCTCGTGAAATGCCGTGGCCCGATCGTGGTCGGCGCGGTTGCGGGCCAGGTTGCCGGCTGCGTTCAACGCCTGCGCGCGAAGCGCATCGGGCACCCCGTCGCTCCGGGCAAGGAGCGCTTCCAGCCAGCGCCCACCCTCGGGAGAGTGCCCGCGCACTTCCCAGAATCGCCAGAGCGACGCCGCGAGCTTCAGGCCGATCTCGATGCCGTCCGGCGCTCGCTCGCTCCAGGCCAGCGCCGCGCGCAGGTTATCGTGTTCACGAGCCAGCCGGTCGAGCCACACGACCTGGTCGGCGCGGCCCTCGATTTCGACCGCCGCCCGCTCCGCCAGCGCGAGGAAGAACTCCGCGTGTCGACGCCTCGCCTCCGCCTCGGCGGGCTCCGCCATCTGCTCTTCCGCGAATTGGCGGATCGGCTCCAGCATCCCGTAGCGAGTATCCACCTCGTCCCGTGCCACCACCACCAG
>JAEVYR010000530.1 GCA_023392645.1 Chloroflexota bacterium
ACGCTGGCCTCTGCAATGTAGAGCGACCCATCCGGTCCCCAGGCGAACCCGCGTGGATTCTCAAGACCGCTGGCGGCAAGGCTCAGCCCCTCGGTCGAGGCAACGGGCGTGGCCTGCCCCGACACACCGGCGGCTGAGCCGACGATCATGGCGGCGGCGAGCGCCAGACAGGCAAGGACGGTGTATCGGGATCGGACCACAGTTGTCTCCCTCGATCGCGTATCCATCGCAGGTGGCGTGCACGGCGCACGGTCGGAACCGCGCGGGTATTCCGGACATCGGATAGGTTTTCATGATGCTTTGAACGCTTTGCCCCGTTGCTCGCACAGTACCCGAGAACATCGCACGCGTCAACAGTAGAAGCGGCCGTGTCGATGCACCATGTCAGCGATCGCGCCAATCGCGAAAGCGAGCGAGCTCGACGTCACGAACGGCGCCGATTCGCACCATTGACGCTGCACATGGAAACGTGAGCTGGATGGACGCACCAGGGCTCAGCGCGAGCGAAGCGCGACATGACTGAGACCGGTAGAATGACGCCTGTCGCAAGCGGACAGTACCGGCATTGTATTTATAGAAACACGGCGTTAATCTTGGGCCAATTGCATGACTCATCGCCTCTGCGGCGATCGACCCAGACTCCATGAAGGAATCCGCATGACAACCCAGGACGGGCCTTACCTCGGTCCGCTACCGGCGACAGATGGCCAAATTTGCCCGGGATGTGGCAAGCCGGTCGACCGAGCGTGGCACTTCTGTCCGTTCTGCAGTCACGAGGTATCCGAGCCTGAGGACGGCACCGTAGCGCTCGCCCCGCACCGGGGCCTCAGAAGAACCCAGAGACCCACCAAGACCGACAATGCAGGCGAGATCATACCGGTCCCCGGCTCGGAGAACTGGCAAATTTCTCGCCGCCGTCGTCGTCGCCGGAAGCGGTGCCCACTCTACCGCCGAAAACGCGTGCTGCTGCCGACAGTCGCCTTGTTGTGCGCGCTCATTATTTCCGGTGCGATGCTCTTCCGCGCCGGCTCGATGCTTTCGACCGTACGCGAAATCAGTTCGCCGCCGCCGGTCGTCACGGACAACACGTTTGATACGGAGGACACAGCCGGCGATCCGGCTCAACCCATCACGGTAGACACGGGACCGGCACAAGAGGTCCTCGAGCAGGCCTACAAGGATCGAGACCTGCCACAGCCACACGCGGACGACTCCGGCGGCATCGTCCGGATGAGCAGTGGGCTGCAGGATATTGCCGGCGGCGCGGCTGTCGTCTCAGGCATTCAAGAGGCCGACAGCGAGGGGTTCACCATGCTGGTGATGGGCGTCGACGCCCGACCCGGTGCGGCGATCGACATTGGCGTGCGACCGGACGTGCTCCTGCTTGTTCGTTTCGATCCGGAGACGCGGTCATGCCGGATGTTGTCCATCCCGCGCGACACGCGGGTCGAGCTGCCCGGCTACGGGCAATCGAAAATCAACCACGCGCTGATGGTGGGCGGGATACCGTATCAAATTCTCGTCACCGAGGATTTCACCGGTGCATCGATCGATCACTACGCGCTCGTCGACTTCGTCGCTTTCAGCCAGGTCGTCGATATGGTCGGCGGGGTGACCGTCACCGTGCCCGAGGATCTCGTCAAGAATGGCGAGCTGCAATTCACCAAGGGCACACACCGCTTCGACGGCGATGAAGCGCTCGCCTACGCGCGCTTCCGGGTCGCCCACGGCGGAGGCGACCTCGACCGCATCGATCGGCAGTGGTCGCTCATGTCCAGCGTCGCGCAGGCGGCCAACGGGCGCGATCTCGTCGGCGACGTCAATAGTCTTCTTCCCACGGTCGAGGACCACGTCCGCACCGATCTCACGGTGACCGAGATGGCAGAGATCGCGCGAACCTACGGCGCCGGTTGCCTCTCCATAGACGGCGACGAAGTCGACATGCTTCGCGGCTCGCGGGTCCAGCTTGAGGACCCCATCCTGAACCAGGTCCTCTATTACAACATCGTTGCGCCTACGGTCGCGCGCGCGCATGTTGAAACGCTCGTTGGTGTTGACGCCACGATGGGGCCGATCGCGCGCGTGGCGGGATTCGTCGGCTGGAGCCTCACCATACCTGACCGGGCCTGGAGGGAGGGCGTAGGCGGTCCTTGACGCTATCGAACATACGTCGTATATATGCATATAGTCGCGCCCAACTGGTGATCGCTCCGCGGCCAGTACGCCGACCAGCGTAGCGAACGCTCGCGCGCAAAAGTACACACTGAGGGTGCCAGTCCACGAGGCGGTGCTACGGAGGAGGGTTGAGCATGTCGAAGCGCGATCTCATCGATGCCTACGTGCGAGGCGACGTCGATCGTCGAAGCTTCATTCGCAAGCTCTCGGCGATGGGCGTGTCCGCCACTGCGGCCGCGGCCTACGCCGGCAGCTTCGGGCGCGAGGCGGCAGCTGCGCCAGCGCGAAACAGCGCTGGATTCATTTCCCGCCTGCAAGGCGGTCAGGATACGGATGAGGACTACGGCATCGCCGTGGCGATCCAGAACATCCTCCAGGCGCTGCAGCGGTTCATCGCGCGGATGGAGTCCATCATCGAGCGGCTGGGCCAGATCATCAGCCAGGGCAACGGTCCCCGACCGGAGCTCCTCCAGAAGATCCAGAGCCAGATGGAGGAGCAGCGCCAGGCGCTGATCACCCGCCTGCAGGGCGAGGCCGGCTTCGACGCGACGATGATCCACGGTCTCACCGGGCAGAATACCCGCCTGCAGGGCGGCAATACGCTGGTGGACATTGCCAACGACCTGAACACGCAGACGGGTCTGCTGGCGGCGATCATCCCAGCGATCCAATCGGGGCAGGATCGGCAGCTCATGACCAACATCGGGCTGGTGACGGCACGCCACGCCGCGCTGGTCAGCGACCTCGCCGGTCTCGATCCTATCCCGAACGCCTTCGAGGTGCCGATCGACCCGGCGACCGTGCAGTAGCGAGCGATCGCACTGACAGCAGCGCACCGCAATGAAGGAGGG
>JAEVYR010000594.1 GCA_023392645.1 Chloroflexota bacterium
GCAGTGAGCCGGCCCGTTGTCGAATGCGCTTTGGCGCAACACGATCCTGCACCGATGAGGCCACGGCCCCGCTTCTGCGCGTGACGGTTCGTGTTGGGGCCCATAGCCGACGGTCGCGCACGTTGGCGGCTGCCGAGCCGCCCGCTTCTGGACCCCGCGAGTCGCCGGACCGTGCGCGGACAGGGCAAGGTATTGACATCCGTCTATACGATCGCTATGATGTCGGCATGAGCATGAGAGTCCGCCCTGACGGATGCTGCACCAGCCCGAACCCGCCCGTTCCCCTCTCGGCGACCGAGCAGGACCGGCTGGTGGCGATCTTCAAGGCGCTTGGCGATACAACGCGGCTCGGCATCTTCCGGCTGATCGCCGGGCAGGACGCCGAGATTTGCGTGTGCGACATCACGGATCGATTCGATGTCAGCCAGCCGACGATCTCCCATCACCTCAGGGTGTTGCGAAACGCCGGTCTCGTGACCGTTTCCAGGCGCGGCGTCTGGGCGTATTACGGGGTCGATCCGGCGGGAATGGCGTTCCTGCGCGAGTCGGTCGCCGCCTTCGCGCCGTCGCCGCTCGTGGAGGTGTCGTAGGGCCGATTCGCCTGCTCCGGGACATAGACCTGCATCTATCTCTTGTCGTACTCCACCGAAAGGACAATTCCATGACTACCGACCAGCAAACTTCCGACTCCATCCGCGAGACCGTTCGCGCCCGCTACGCCGAGAGCGCGAAGCGCGTGAGCACGCTCCCCGTCGTCAACGGTTCCTGTTGCGGCGGGTCGAACGACCCGGTCACCTCCAACCTCTACGGAGCGGATGAGATCGGCGAGCTTCCCCAGGCCGCCTACGCCGCCTCGCTCGGCTGCGGCAACCCGACCGCGCTGGCGACGCTCGAACCCGGCGAGACGGTGCTCGACCTCGGCTCCGGCGGCGGCATCGACGTGCTGCTCTCCGCCCGGCGGGTCGGCCCCGAGGGCTTCGCCTACGGGCTCGACATGACCGACGAGATGCTCGCGCTGGCCGAGAAGAACAAGGCCGAGGCGGGCGTCGAGAACGTGACCTTCCTCAAGGGCCACATCGAGGACATCCCGCTGGATGAGGCGGCGGTCGACGTGATCATCTCCAACTGCGTGATCAACCTCTCCAGCGACAAGGGGCAGGTGCTGCGCGAGGCCTTCCGGGTGCTGAAGCCGGGTGGCCGCTTCGCGGTATCGGACGTCGTGACGCGGGGAACGCTGCCGGCCGACCTCAAGGCGGACATGGAGGCGTGGGTGGGCTGCGTCGCCGGGGCGCTCGACGAGCGCGAGTACCGGGCGTTGCTGACCGAGGCCGGATTCGAGGATGTCGAGATCCAGGTCACGCGCGTCTACGATCCGCGCGAGCTGGCCAGCAGCCTGAATTCGGGCGAAGGGTGCTGCGGCGGCGGTCCCGGCAGCGCCTGGGACGCGGAGGAACTGGCCCGGTTCGAGGCAAGCGGCGGTCAGGTGATGAGCGCGTTTGTTCGCGCACGCAAGCCGGCGGGAGCATAGCCCGCCCTACAGGCGGCTTGGGACAACAGCAGGACGAGGGTCGGGATACGCCCGACTCTCGTCCTGCCGCCCTGCAGCGGTGTTCAGATTGGTTGCCCGGCAGGCGACTCGGATCGGGGAGACCCGTTGAAAGGCGGCCGGGCGGCCACAGGGGCCTGTGTCGAGCGGAGCGAACGAGCAGCCGCCCGCACATGGAAACCCTCGCCTGTCGAGACCGCTACCAGGGCGCCTCGAGCCCGAAGCGGGCGATCTTCTCGACGAACTCCTGGCCCTCGCGGGTGACGACGCGCCCGCTCTTGCGGTCGCGCAGCAGGCCCCGGTCGAGCGCCGCCGCGACCGCGCCCTCGCGGTCGCCGGCCATCAGCGGCGTCAGGCAGGCCAGCTCGGGGTCGGTGAAATCGATGCTGTTGACGCGGTAGTCGAGGAACGCCTCCCACGCCACCGGGCACCAGCGGCTGACGATCTCCTCGCCGATCGTGCGGGCGTATTCCCGAATCTCCAACTGGGCGTGCGCATCCATGCGCAGGTGCAGGAAATGCAGCAGGTTGTGAAGGTTCGTCTTCCAGTAGGCCTCGGTGTAGGTCGACAGCGGCAGGTCCTTGCGGGCCTGTTCGCGGGCGACGCCGAGCTCGAGCCGCTCCTCGTAGACCTTCCGCGCCAACTCATGCAACTCATCCTCGCGCCCGGCGAGTCGCTCGGTCATCGACGGATCGACGTACCCCTCGCTGCCCTGCCGGTTGCTCGCCGACTGCGCCCGCCACGCATCGCCGATCGTGCGCTGGGCATCGTCGAGCGCGATCGAGTAGCGCGTCGAATACTCATTCACGCTGGCGGTGCGATGGCGCACCCACTGCCGCCAGGTGTCCATCGGCACCTTCACGTGCAGCTTGATCTCGCACATCTCGAACGGCGTGGTGTGCTGATGCCGCATGAGGTAGCGGATCAGGCCGCGGTCCTCGCGGACCCGCTTCGTGCCGGCGCCGTAGGAGACGCGCGCCGCCTGGACGATGGAGGAATCGGTGCCCATGTAGTCGACCACGCGGATGAACCCCTGATCGAGCACGGGGAACGGCGTCCCGAGCACGGCATCGAGCGCCGGCGCGGCGGTGCGGGTGAGCGATTCGGCCTGCTGGCGCGGCTCGACGGTGGTGTCGGTCGGTGCATCGGTCATCGGAGGTGCCTCGCTGGGTGATCGTACATCCTGTCTGGAACGATTGGACCACAGAACTGGCCAGGCGACCATGCCTCGATCGGGCGTCGCCCACATCAACCTTTGCACCGGCCAGGCGATCTCCAGCCACCCCACGCCGGACTGCAAGATCGACGCGCAGCAGCAACGTCGCGCCCCGGCAGCATCGCCCTCCCACATGGAGACCGTGCCGCCCCGGCCCGTCGGTGCGGCGATGTGGCACGATGGCACGCACTTTGCTTCATGAGCTCTGTGCACGCGGCGTTATGTTGTGTTATTCATACCGCAGTGGTGCGACGCCACCCGCGACGGGATACTCCCCCTCCGGCGTGCGCACTGCATCGGACCCAATGAAAGGCACCACCCTGGACACCCCGCTGATACGTATCGCCGGTCGGTTTCTCCGCCGATTCGGCGCGTACATTTGGCTTGTGCTCATCCTCGCATTCAGCATCTTTTTCGGTTGGCGCAACAAGGCCGAGATCCAGACGATCTGGCAGTCGCTCCGCGCCGCCGACCCCACCTGGATCGCCGCGCTCGTCGGCCTCGAAGTGGGCATCCTCGCCCTGATCGCCATCACCTATCGATCCCTGCTGATGGGGCTGGGGCACCGGGTTGGCGTTTCCGACCTGATCAATGTCCACCTCCAGCGCGTCGTGGTGGGCACGGTGACGCCGGTCGGCGGGCCCTCGTCGATGGCGGTATTCGTCCACGCGCTGCGCCAGCGGGGTATCCGGCCGGCGGATGCGTTGCTGACGGTGTCGATCAAGAGCGTGATCGGCAACGCGGCGTTCCTGTTCCTGCTGGTGCCGGTGCTGTTCGTGCAGAAACCGTCGACCCTGTTGCTGCTGAGCACGGCGGGGCTGATCCTGCTGGTGCTGTCGATGGGGTGGCTGCTCTACACCGCGCTGAGCGGCAAGAAGCCACCGCGCTGGGTGCTGCACCGCATCCCGCGCAAGGGGCTGCGGTTCCTGGCGGAAGTGCGAATGCAGCAGATCAGCCCGCTGTCGCTTGTGCAGCCGTTCCTGTACATGCTGGGCACCAAGCTCGGCGGCGTGGTGATGCTGTTCATCGCGTTGCGCGCGGTCGGGCAGGAGCCGGATATCCAGGTGCCGCTGATGGCCTATGTGGTGGGGATGGTGTTCCTGCTGGTGGCGCCGGTGTTCCAGGGGATCGGCGTGGTCGAGGTGAGCATGGCGGTGGCGCTGCAGCACATGGGCATCCCGCCGGCGGCGGCGGTCAGCGCGGCGCTGCTGACGCGAGTCGGCGAACTGTGGCTGCCGCTGATGACGGGCATCGCGGTGCAGCTGAGCGAGATGCTGCGCCGCAAGCGCCCGGCGCCGGAGATGGACTCGCTGCCGGCGACGTAGGCATATTCACCACGATCCGAAGAGACACGACACGTGACACCCGTCCGGCATCGACGCCGAGCGGGTGTCTCATCATCCGGTCGGTTTCAGCAATGGGGGGCGCGGAGCCGCTGCAGAGGCGCGGCATTGTCCCGGTCGATTCGACGGGTGTGGCGGTTCGGCGAGCCCGGCGGCGTCATGATCGCGAGCATCCGGGGCGTCTCGATGTCGTAGTGCAGACTCGCGTCGCGCTCTTCCCTGGGGATCGACTCAACAGTCGATGGTGATCTCAAGTGTGCTGTTCATCGGGGTCGCCCAGCAGCGATGCGAGATCGAACAACGTCGGGGTGTCATGTCAAATTCGACGACAGGCTCGTCGCGCCCGGCTTATGTGACTGTGGATTGCAGGTCGCAAGATGCGACGCCAACGATGCATATACCCTCGAAACGAGCCACGGGCTCGGGTGATGATGTGACTCGATGTTCGCGTCGTGGCACGAAGCCGAATGGTCACGCGCCCTGCGTACACTCCGGCTCCTGCACGAGACACGACGTATCTCGACGGGCATGGTTTCGCTTGTCGGACGTCTGGTGTAAGCTGGCGCAACCAATCGTCATGCCGATTTCGTGGAGGGCCCGATGCCCGAACCCGCCAGTCCGCTGCTCACCATCGACCACGCCACCAAGATCTATTCAACCGGCACCGGGCCACTGACGGCGATCGAGGATCTCTCCCTCACCGTCGACCGAGGCGAGTTCGTTTCCATCCTCGGTCCGTCCGGCTCGGGCAAGAGCACCCTGCTCTGGGCCATCTCCGGGCTGCACCCGCTCACCAGCGGCAGCGTAACGCTCGGCGGCGCGCCGGTAACCAGGCCACCTCGCGAGCTCGGCATGGTCTTCCAGGACGCCAACCTGCTGCCGTGGCGCAACCTGTGGGACAACATTCTCTTCCCGTTCGAGATCCGCCATCAGGACAGCCGCCCCCACCACGACCGCATCCGCGAGTTGCTGCGGCTCACCGGTCTCGCCGGGTTCGAAAAGAAGATGCCGCTCGAGCTCTCCGGCGGCATGCGCCAGCGCGCCTCCATCGTCCGCTGTCTCGGGATCGACCCCGACGTGATCCTGATGGATGAGCCGTTCGGCGCGCTCGACGCATTCACCCGCGACGAGATGAACCTGCTCATCCAGCAGGTCTGGATGGACACACAGAAAACCGTCGTCTTCGTCACCCACAACATCACCGAGGCGGTGTTTCTCGCCGATAGGGTGGTCGTGCTCTCGCCGCGGCCGGGCCGCATCGCGCACATCTTCCCGGTCGACCTGCCGCGCCCGCGCACGATCGAGCAGACGCTCGAACCGCCGTTCATCGCGCTCGTCCAGCAGATCAAGGCCACCATCGAGCGCGGCGCCGGAAGCCGAGCCGCCGCGACGGAGGCTACGGCATGAGCCAGCGCGACTCCAATCTTGCCGAAACCCTGCCGACCTTCGACGACGACTCCGGCCATCATGAGGTGGGACTCTCGGGCATGTCGAGCCTCTCGTCGTCGAACACGATCCGAAGCTGGCGCGACGCGCTGGTCATCCTCCTCGTCGCGGTGGTGATCGTCGGGGGCGTGCAGCTCTGGCTGACCCTCAGCGCCACGCCGAGCTACGTGATGCCGAAGCCGAGCGCGATCGGCACGGCGCTGTGGGAGAACTTCGACCTGTTCTGGCCCCACATCCTCAGCACGCTGCAGGTGCTGGTGATCGGCTACGCCATCGGCGCGTCCGTCGGCCTCGTGCTGGCGGCGACGATCACGCAGCTCCCGTTCGTCGAAAAGGTGATCACCCCCTACATCCTGCTGCTGGTGACCACGCCGATGCTGGCGCTGGTGCCGCTGCTGGGTGCGAAGCTCGGGTACGACTCGATCGCGCCGCGCATCATCGTGGTGGCGCTGGCGTCGGGTCCGATGGTGATGATCAACGCCGCCACCGGCTTCCGGCGGACCGACCTCGGCAAGATCGCGCTGGCGCGCTCCTACGGCGCGTCGACGGTACAGCTCTTCACCAAGGTCCGCTTCCCGATGGCGCTGCCGATGATCATCGTCGGCCTCATGATCGGCGCGATCTTCGGGCTGCTCACCGCCGTCGGCGCCGAGATGGTCGGCTCCAGCGAGGGGCTGGGCAACCGGCTGGTTTACTACTCCTCGCGGGTGCAAATGGACAATTTCTTCGCGATCATCGTGGTGCTGGCCGTGATCGGCATCCTCGACTACGTGATCTTCTTCTGGATCGGCAAGCTCTGGGCGAGCTGGGAACCATGACCGAGCTCGCCGCCCATCACCAGCCGCCACAGGGGCGGCACTACGCGGCGCTGGCAAGCTGCAGGCGAGCTGGGAGACGTAACGAAGGGAGGCCGCCGAATTCGACGCCTGGATCGATCGTTACGCGCTAACCATGACGAAGGAGACGACATGACTTCGAACCGCAGCAATCCGCTTTCCGCCCGGCTCAACCGGCGCACGATGCTCGGCACCGGCGCGGCGCTCGCCGGCGGGCTCGCTCTCGGCGGCGGCCGCCTCGTCGCCGCGCAGGACGCCCGCAACTCAGTGACCTGGATCTCGCCGCGCGCCACGCTGGAGGTCTTCGACGACTACGGCTACTGGGTCGCGCTGGAGATGGGCTGGTTCGGCGACATCGAAACCGAGATGCAGCCCGGCATCCAGGAAGCGACCTCGGGCGGCAAGGCCGTGGCCGAGGGGCAGGCCGACATGTCGTTCGTTTCGCCCGGCGTGTTCAGCGCGCTGTTGGAGGCGGGCACGCCGCTGGTCTCGGTCTGGCACCAGGTGGCGCAGGAGACGTTCGACTTCGCCGTCGCGCCCGGCTCGGATATCACCGAAGTGGCGCAGCTCGAAGGCAAGCGCGTCGCGCTCGGCGATCCGGGATGGTCGCTGATCACCGATCCCATGTTCGCGCAGGCCGGCATCGACCCGGCCTCGGTGCAGTACGTGCAGGCCGGCGCCGGCTGGGCGCAGGCGGTCGACCAGGGCCAGGCCGATGCCTCGCTGACCTGGGAGGGGCTGCGCGCGCAGTGGGGCGCCGCCGGGCTTGAATACGACTACATCCTCGGCAAGGACTGGTCGATCTTCCCGTCCAATTCGTTCCAGATCCGCCGCGAGGACTTCGAGGACAGCGCCCTGACCGAGCTCTACACGAACTATCTCAAGGGCTGGGCGATGGGCCTGGAG
>JAEVYR010000621.1 GCA_023392645.1 Chloroflexota bacterium
CGACCTTGCCGGTGTAGAAGTTCATGTATTTCTCGAAGAACGGGCCGAGGTTGGCGCTGAGGTCCTCGTCGCGAATCTCGCGATCGAGCGTATCGGGGTCCGCCTCATCGCCGCCGACGTGCAGTCCGGTCTTGAAACCGGGAACGTCGACCTTTGGCAACCCGTACGGGTGGCCGAATTCGCACTCGGCGATCCAGCAGGGGAAGCGATCCGGCTCGATCAGGTCCGGCCGCTCCGAGGCGAGCCAGTAGAGCGGCTTGCGGTGGACAACCAGCGGCAGGCCGAGCGCCTTCAGCAGGTGGATGTTCCACGCTCCCCCGGCGATCACCAGTCGATCGCCTGTGTACTCCCCGTTGCTGGTCTCGACGCGCACGCCATCGGCGCCAGCCGACCAACCGTTGACGCGACAGTGGGTGTCCATCGCGCCGCCGGCATCTCGCATCTCGCTCGCCATCGCCCGCAACGCCGGTTCGACCTCGAGATACCCGGCCTGCGAGGTGTAGCAGGCGACCCAGTCGTCCGGCACGTTCCATATCGGAAAGCGCCGGCGAACCTCCGCACCGTCGATCCACTCGTAATCGAGGTTGTAGGCATCGCCGCTGGCGCGCGCGAGAGCGGCGTGCTCGTAGCCGGGAGCGGCCATGTCGAGACAGCCGACGCGGTGGATGATCGATGTCCCGGCACGGTCCTGAAGCTCGTGCCACATGTCATCGGCCTGCAGCGCCCACGGAACGTAGACCGCGCCTTCGGCGTAGGCGTGGCGAAAGATGCGGCTGATGCCGCCGTGACTGGCCAGCGCGTTAACGTGGTCGAATTGTTCCAGCACGCGCACGCTGTGGCCGCGCCGAGCGATTGCCCACCCCGCGGCCGTTCCCATCGTGCCGCCACCGATCACCAGCACGTCTGTATGTCGTTCTGCCATGGTTTGCCTCGCGTGATTGGTCAGCCCCAGGAATTCGGTTTGGGGGCATTATGGCGCGTGCCCTCGCCGCGCGCGACCGCGTTCGACCCAACCGCGCCCATCAGCGACCCAAATGGCACAATCGCGGGATGAGCCGGCACGTAGGCCGGCAGCATGCAGCAGAAGGACACCGCATGACCACATCTCCCGCCATCGGCGTCATGTTTCGCCGCGAACAGCCACCCGAGCGGCTCCCCGGCTATGCCCGTCGCGTCGAGGCGGCCGATTTCGACGAGCTTTGGGTCGTCGAGGATTGCTTCTACATGGGCGGCGTGGCCCAGGCGGCCACCGCGCTGGCGGCGACGGAGCGGATCACCGTCGGGCTCGGCATCGCGCCGGCCGTCGCCCGCAACGCCGCATTCCTGGCGATGGAATACGCCACGCTCGCACGCATGCATCCGGGACGCTTCCACTGCGGCATCGGCCACGGCGTGGCCGCGTGGATGGACCAGATCGGCGCCCGGCCGGCATCATGGCTCGGCGCGCTGGAGGAGACGACAGGCGCGGTCCGCGCGATACTCCGCGGCGAGCGCGTCACCACCGACGGCCGTTACGTGCGCCTGCGCGACGTCGGGCTCGAACATGTGCCGAATCCGGCGCCCCCGGTTTCGCTCGGCGTCCAGCGGGAGAAATCGCTGATGCTGGCTGGTCGGTGCGCGGACGGAACGATCCTGGCGGAAGCATCGGCTCCGGCCTATATCACCTGGGCGCGGGACCGGATCGAGCAGGGGAGGGCGGAGTCACCTGGCGTGCCGGACACCCACCGCATCACGGTCTTCGCGCTCTGTGATGTCGACGCGGTCGATGCCGACCGAGCTCGCGCCAGTGTGCGCCCCGCGCTCGCGCCGTTTCTCGGCGGCGGCAGCGCGTCGCCGCAGGGCGGGACCCTGCCGTGCGCCGGCGAGATCGACGCCATGATCGCTGACGGCGGGGTCGACGCGCTGGCGCGCGAGATGCCCGCTGCGTGGGTCGAGGACCTCGCGGTCGCGGGATCGCCGGACGACGCGAGG
Organism: Chloroflexota bacterium; assembly: GCA_023392645.1. Lineage (GTDB taxonomy): Bacteria > Chloroflexota > Chloroflexia > Thermomicrobiales > UBA6265 > JACCVC01. Next base: position 1,972 of record JAEVYR010000621.1, read on the forward strand.
CGCTCGATCGCGCGCCTGCGCGATGCAGGGGCCGATTCGGTGGTGCTGGTGCCGCCGCCGGAGATCGACGCCGACGCATGGCTCGACCGCATCGCGACCCGCCTGCTACCCACCCTGCGGTAAGCCGCGCGGTTCATCTCCAGACCGTCCGAACTCGGAATCGTTCAGGATCCCGGAACGGAGGCCTGGCCCGCGTCGCGATGTGACCTGTGGAAGCCGTGGCCGCGCTGCGGTCACGGGGACGCCACGTCGCGCCGCGCAGGCTCCTGATCACGCCCGCGCGGCTCGACGCTCATGAATTGCCCAGAAGAGCTTCGACTATCCGAAGCCCTGGGTAACCGCATGCTTCTTGTCGTACCAGGACAGTTCCTCGATTGGGTCGCTGTTGCCGAAGACGCGCCCCGGCCGGTCAACCGGCGCGGCCCACCGCACGGCGTTGCCGAGCACCTGGCGGATGACGGGGTTGTAGTAGGTCGCGTAGGTTTCGTGGCCCGGGCGGAAGTAGAAGACCTTGCCCGCGCCGCGCTCCCAGCAGGCGCCGCTGCGAAACACCTCGCCGCCCTGGAACCAGCTCACGAAGATCAACTCGTCCGGCTGCGGGATATCGAAGTGCTCGCCGTACATCTCTTCCTGGTCGAGCTCGATGTACTCGCCGATGCCTTCGACGATCGGATGTCCGGGGCGCACAACCCACAGCCGCTCTCGCTCGTCGGCCTCGCGCCACTTGAGGTTGCAGCTGGTGCCCATCAGGCGCTTGAAAATCTTCGAGAAATGGGCGGAATGGAGCGCGATCAGCCCCATGCCCTCCCAGACACGCTGCTGCACGCGATCGACGATCGCCTCGTCGACTTCGCCGTGGGCCATGTGCCCCCACCACGTCAGCACATCGGTGTTGGCGAGCACCTCTTCGGTGAGGCCGTGCTCCGGCTCGTCGAGCGTCGCGGTGCGGGCGGTGATCCCGTCGAGCGCGTTCAGCCCCTCGGCGATCGCGCCGTGGATGCCGTCGGGATAGGTCTTCCCGATCGCCTCGTCCTTCTGCTCGTGGCGGAACTCGTTCCAGACGGTGACGCGAATGTCCTGAGCCATGATGATCCTTTCTCGTCCAAACCTCACGTAGGGGTCAGCTCGTCCCGGCCCTCGCCAGGGAGGCCACAAGGACCCCCGGACGGGTCGACGCGATCCGATCTAGTCGGCGGCGGTTCGCTCGCTGGCGTCGACCTCATCGAGCGCGATCTCGCGGCCCAGCTCGGCCGAGCGGTAGATTGCCTCGATGATTCTCACCCGATCGAGCCCCTCTTCACCGTTGGGCGACAGCGGCGTGCCATGCAGGATGGCGTCCACGAAGTGCTCCGTGATGTACGCG
>JAEVYR010000622.1 GCA_023392645.1 Chloroflexota bacterium
GGAACAGCTCGACCAGTGGCTCGACGCGCTCAACGAGCCCGGCGCGATGCCGACGCCGCCGGCCGCGATCGCCGGCCTGGCCGAGGTCGCGCTCGACTACCGCCGCGCACTCGCCCCGAACGGCAGGGTCGCCACACCGGAAAGGAACGGCAGGATGCATCACGCCCAGACGCTTGCAACGCCGAACGGAGCGACGTGGAGGGTGCTGGCCCGGCCGGAGCGCCGGCGGATCGACTGGGGAAGCTGGCTGGCGACGGCGGCAGTGATCGCGCTGCTGGTCGGGCTCGTCGGCGGCGCGGCGATGCGGACGTGGGGCCTCCCCGGTCGCGACGACCCGCGTCACCTCGCCGGCATCACCGCATCCCCGGCCGCGACGCCAGCCGGCACGATCTCCTGTGCATCGCCGGGGTACCTGCCGATTGTCAGAGGTGACGCCGATGCTGGCGATCTGACTGTCATCGGCAGTCCCGATGGCGCGATCCGATCGACAGCTGATGGCGTTTCTGTGCCGCTTCCAAATGGAAAGACACGCGATCTGCCGGCCGATAGTTTCATCTCATCGAATTCGGATGTTGCGTTGGCCATCCACGGCGACAACTCCGCCACCGTCACCCGCATCTCCACCGGAGAGACGTGGCAGTATCCAGCCGTCACGCCGCGGCTGGACGACCAGACCTGGGATTTCTTCAGCAACGGACGCTACGTCATCGGGCCGACCGATGACAGTCGCACCGACTGGTTGATCATCGATACGCTCACCGGCGACACGCGGAGCACCGCCGACATCCTCGGCGAGCCGTTCGACGGGCCGCTCGATCCGTTGGTCGAGACGTCATCCGAGAACGGTAAGCTCTGGATCATCCGGTTCGCGCAGGTCTTCTTCTCCGACCGGGGCGAGACGCCGCCCGCTGAGGAAGTGAGTTCTCCGGGATACCTCATCATTCCCGACAATCTCGACGATGCGTGGTTCAGCGATCGTGCTGACAGCGGCCGGAACTTCGAGATCGTGGCTTCTCCCGAGGGCACATCGTTCATCTCCACGCAAACCGTGCGCAATGCGAAGACCGGCGAGCGCCTCGACCCTGGCGAGGACAACCTGACCTTCTTCGGCGCCCTGATCGGCTACCTCGACGAATCGACCCTGCTCACCTACCGAGACGATGTCGTCAATGCGGTCGACATCCACACAGGTGCCACCACGCCGGTCTACATGGCGTCGGACGACATCCAGGCGGTCGGGTGGGAGCGCGATGCGCGCATGCTGGTCGTTGTCACCGGCACTGGAGCCGACGCGGCGTGGACGTGGTTCGATCTGGTCACCGGAGAGGCGACGCCGCTGCCCGCGCTTGATGGCTACACGTTCAGCCCATACCGCGACTCCGGTTATGTCGTCGGCGAGCGATATGACCTCGGCACGCCGGGCGAGGGCTCGATCAATACGCAGGTCATGGTCGACGTTGCCACCGGAGAGATTGTTGCCACCACGACTGGTCTCACCGCCGCCCCATCCCGCGGATGGCCGTACGGCGAGGTGGCGGTCAGCGAGCGGTTCGTTGCGGCGATCGATCGGGATTTTGCCTCCGTTCGAATCACGGACCGGGCCAGCGGCGAGTCATGGTCGATGGCTGCGCCAGTCGATGCGGGCGCCCTGGACCGCATCGATCCGGCCGAGCTGGTCGTGCGGCTCGAGATTTCGCCAGCTGGCGGATGCCTGGTGCTGAACGTCGAGCGCGTGACTGGGAGGGAGGGCAACGCCGTCCACGGCGCGATCACGACCGAGCCCGTCGACACCTGGATCGCGCCAATCGAGCCCGGTGCGACGTGGACGGCGCTGCCCTTCGCGCTGGATGGCTGGTGGAAGGTCCAAACCGACGAGCCGCAGGTCCTCCCCGCGCAGGACTTCACGACACCCGTTGCGTTCGCTCCAGATCTGCAGGTCGCAGGAGACGCGCCGCTCAACCTGCGCGAGCGCCCGGACGTCTCCGCCAACATCGTGAACTCGCTCACCACCGGCACGCCCTTGATGGCGTTTGGCGACGATGAGACGGATGCGGACGGCGAGCGGTGGACTCGCGTTCGCACCGAGAGCGGCGATGAGGGTTGGGTGATGGCTCGATTCCTGAAGCCCTACGGCGCAGGCGCCACGCCCTCGGGATCACCCGTCGCGACGTCCGATGCCGCTGCGCTGTCCTGCGCCGCGCCGGGGTACATCCCGGTCGTGCGGGGCGATGTCGATCCCGAGGTCCTTGCCGAGATCGGTGCGACCGACGCGATCGTGCGGGGCGACACGACGACCATCACCGCCGCAAACGGCACCGAGATCGAGTTCGGCCCGGACGAGCGATGGACCGTCTTCCCGAGCACCAATGTCATTCTTTCGGGCCATCAGGATGAAGAAGATCTGCCGACGGTGACCAGCCTCGCCACCGGGCAGTCGTGGACGTTCCCGAGGACCACCGATCACACCGGCAGCCTATCCGGCAACTACCTGATGGTCGGTCCGTGGCTGTTTGGCCCAACCGACGAGACAGCCACCGACTGGCGCGTCATCAACTCCGCGACCGGTGACGAACGCCTTACGAGCGATCTCTTCGGCGCCCAATTCGCACATCCGCGCTTCACCGTGACGATCGGTGGGCCGTGGGCCTTCGATAGCTCCGCGTCCGCGATCGTCGGCTTCCCATCGGACGACGGCGGCTACATGGCGACGCTCGTCCTGCCGTCCGGCGACCTCGATGACGCCTGGGCACTGCCAACGGATCACGTCTTCGCCTCGGCTACCGGCGTGATCACGCCCGACGGCAGCCGGATCGCCGACTTCCGTACCTCCGCTGACGATGCGTCGAGCGTCGTCACCGTCCTCGACGGCTTCAGCGGCGAGGAGATCGCGACCTGGCCCGGACCCGGAACCGGCGACGTGCTCCGGACCGTCGGCC
>JAEVYR010000640.1 GCA_023392645.1 Chloroflexota bacterium
CGAGGCCGCCGGGAGCAAGGCAGAGAAGGCTCGATCGCTCGATATCCCGGTGTTGACGGAGGACGATCTTGCGGCGATGCTTTCTGGGGAGATTCCCGCCGCTCTCGGCAAAATGTAATGCCTGAACGTGCTATCCTGACACCATCAGCGTGGGCGGCGGTAATAACCGAATCATGGAGGGCGCATGGCCGGATTCAACGTAACGTCGCGGGACAACGACCCGGTGCAAACCGTGCGCACCATCGCGAGGGTCGCCCAGATGCTCGTTGAGTTGCGGGACGAGTACGTCCAGCGGCCGCGCCAGGACACGCTCCAGCAGATCGAGCAGCGGCTCGACGATCTCACCCGACTCCGCGACGAGTTGCGCCACCACCTCGAAGACCTCGGCGAGGACGTGCCGCTCTGATCTTCCCTTTTCGTTCGATGGATGCGCGGGACGTGGCGCGCCTGCCTACAGCGGTTTTCACATGTGTTGGGTCGCGTGCTGTGGCCGCTGCGTGACCACCGGGCGGACGACTCCCCAACCTCGCCTGCGGCTCGGATCGGGGAGGACCGCCCCTACGCCCCAACGTGTTCGAGAACCGCTCTAACTCGATCGGATGAGCACCCGGGCAATTTCCGCTCACACCACCGTCTTGGCGGCCGAGCTGCCCGGCTTCTCGAGCGGCACCCCTGCCTCGCAGAGCGGGCACGCGGTTGGCGGCCACGACTCGAACTTCTGGCTCGAAAGCGCCCGCAGCGGCACGCCGTCGAACTGGACCTCGCCGCCGCTTCGGTCCACCAGCACGCCGATCCCGACGACCTCTACCGGGTGCGCCTTAAGCGCCTCCAGCGTCTTCCTGACGGAGCCGCCGGTGGTGAGGATGTCATCGACCACGAGCACCCGGCTCCCCGGCCGGAATACCGTGCCGCGCTTGATCAGGCGCTCGTCGCTCCCCTCACTGGCCCGCTCGGCGTACGCGGCCGGCAGATCCATCTGTCGGGCCGTCTCGAACGCCAGCAGGATGCCGCCGGTGGTCGGACCGACGACGACGTCGATGTTGTCGTCGGAGAACGCGGCCGCGAACCCGGCGCACACGCGCTCGGTTGCCCTCGGGTTCCGGAGTAGGTCGAATTTCTCGAGGTAGGTGTCGCTGTGCCGGCCAGACGAAAAGAGAAAGTGCCCCGTCTTGAGCGCACCGATTGCCGCCAGCTCCGCCATCAGGTCCAGTTCCGCCATCCTGTCTCCATTTCGAAGGGTGAAGGGCCAGTGCCGTGCAGCTCACCCGCGCGCCCAGTGCGACGCGAGTCCACTACGGCACGAAAAAGAACGCCACGCCGATGATGACATAGAGCGCGATCAGTTGCGCCCCTTCAAGCCAGTTCGAGCGCCCGTCGATCGATATCATGATCGTGACCAGCACCGCCGCGATCAACGCCATCAGCTCGAACTGGTTGAACACCAGTGTCATCGGCTCCGGCCCGACGAACTGGCTCACCAGCACCAGCACCGGCGCGACGAAGATCGCGATCTGCAACGCCGAGCCCACGGCGATACCGATCGAGAGCTCCATGTGGTTCTTCAACGCGACCTGCACCGCCACCAGGTGCTCGGCAACATTGCCGACCAGCGGCACCAGCATCACGCCGACGAACAGCTCCGAAAGCCCCCACGCCTCCGCGGTCGGCTCGATCGCGCCGACCAGCAGCTCGCTCATGAAGACGATCACGATGGTCGCCCCGGCCAGGAGACCCAGCGCGACCGGCAACCCCATCCCGCCACCGCCACCATGACCAGCCTCCTCGCCCGCCGGTGCGTTCGACGTCTTCGCGCCGTCGGAGCGAAACACGGTGTAGAGGAGGTAAAAGGCATACATCACGATCAGCACGATCGCGGTGCCGTCGCTCAACTTGATGATGTCGTCGTGGGTCGGATGGTGCTCGGAGTTGCCGATCGCGAACACAGCCGGGATCGTCATCGCCATGATCGCAAGCGACATCACCGACGCGTTGACGCCCGCGATGTGCGGATCGAACTTCTGCGTGCCGTTCTTCAGGCCCCCGAAGAGCACTGACGCACCCAGCACCAGCAGTACATTGCCGATGATCCAGCCGGCGATGCTGGCCTTCACGACCGTGATCAGTCCCTCGCGCAGCGCCACGATCGTGATGATCAGCTCGGCCGCGTTGCCGAGCGTCGCGTTCAGCAGACCGCCGATCTTCGGTCCGGTGTGGACCGCAACTTCCTCGGTGGCGCTGCCGAGAATCGCCGCGAGTGGCACCAGCGCCAGCGCCGACACGATGAACATCGTAGTGTGGCTGCCGATGTCCCAGATCTCCATCGCGATCGCGACCGGCACCAGCACGAGCAGCACGTAGAGAAACTTCACGCGTCATCCCCTCCCATGACCTCGCCCGGTCCATCGCCGGGCGAGTCTTTTCTGGAGGAAGCAATGCGCACGATCGGTACCCCGGCAACTCAGGCGACGCTCGCCTCGCCTCGGAAGCGCGGGTTGGCCGCACCGACGATCTCCGTCAGCCGCGCGTGGCCATGCGTCTCCAGCCACGCGGGGATGCCATCGACCAGCTCCATCAGCACCTTCGGCTGCGCGAACGCCGCCGTGCCGACCTGGATCGCGCTGGCACCGGCCATGAAGAACTGAATGGCATCATCGACCGTCATGATCCCGCCGAGGCCAATCACCGGGATCGAGACCGCTCCGGCGACCTGCCAGACCATCCGCAGCGCCACCGGTTTCACGGCCGGCCCGGAAAGGCCGCCGGTCACATTCGCCAGCACCGGCTGGCGGGTATGCGTGTCGATCGCCATGCCGACCAGCGTGTTGATCAGCGAAACGGCGTCGGCGCCTTCCGCCTCGACCGCCTGGGCAATCTCGACGACATCGAGCGCGCCGGGGCTGAGCTTGACGATCACCGGCAGCGTCGTCGCGCGTCGCACGGCCCGGGTGACGTCGGCGGACATCGTCGCGTCCCAGCCGAAGCAGAGCCCACCGGCACTGACGTTCGGGCAGGAGATATTGACCTCGATCGCGGCGACGCCCGGCACATCGTCGAGCCGCCGGGCCATCATCTCGAAGTCCTCGACCGTCTCGGCCGAGATGTTGACGAT
>JAEVYR010000647.1 GCA_023392645.1 Chloroflexota bacterium
TGCGGTCGCCGCGATGGTCGCCCGACGGCGCGTTGATGCTCGTCGTGGTCACCCGCGACGGCGTCGACCAGATCGGGATCGCCCAGCCGGGGCTGACCGATGTGCCGCCCATCGTCGAGCCGATCACGGCCGGCGTGCTGGCCTGCCGCGAGCCGATCTGGTCGCGCGATGGCCGCTTCGTCGCCTGGACACAGCAGCACGGCGCCGACCGGCGTTACGCCGACATCTGCATCTTCGAGCCGATCACCGGCGAGCTGAAGAACCTCACCGCCGAGAAGGAGGCGAATGTCCGCCACTCGCTCGACTGGGTGCCGGGGCGGAACCTGGTCGGTTTCGTCACGCGCGATGGCGACTGGCTGGGCATCTCGGTGATCAACGCCGACAACAAGGCCGGCTGGATGGTCACCCGCGAGGCCGGCGACAAGTGGGGGCATCGCTTCGCGCCGGACGAGGCGCGGCTGATCTACATTCGCAGCGAGGGGTTCTCGACGGCGCTGGTCGAGCGCGGCCTGCACGGCTCCAACAGCATCGCGCTGGATCCGGGCGAGGGCGTGGTGACGGTGCCGACGTGGGTCGCGCCGAAGCGCGTCGCCTATGGCTTCGCCGCGCCGCAGAAGCCGCTCGGGCTGCTGACGCAGGCGACGGAGGCCGACGCCGAGCGCGAGGTCGTGGCGCTGCCGGTGGGACCGGTCGCGCCGGGGGTCGACCTGCGCCATCCGGAGCCGATCGAGTTCGAGATCGGGCCGGAGGAGACGTTCTCGGGGTTGCTCTACCAGACCGCCGGACACTCGGCGCCGGTGCCGGGTGCGGTGTACGTGCCCGACGGCCCGCTGCGGGCGCGGCTGGCGGAGTTCCAGGGCGAGGAGCAGGCGCTGGCGAGCAGCGGCTTTTCGGTGCTGACGCCGGTGCTTCATGGCGCGAGCGGGTTCGGCACGGCGGTCGAAGACGACCTCGCCGATTTCGCCGATGACGAGCTCGAAGCGACCGACCTGGCCGCCGCTGGCGCGGCGCTGGGCGAGCGCGAGGGCGTGATCAACACCAAGCTGGCGCTGGTGGGCCACGGGTACGGCGGCGCACTGGCGATGGTCGCCGCGGGGGCGCGGCCGGGCGTGTTCCGGGCGGTGGTGGCGATCGACCCGATCACCGACTGGGTGGTCGAGCTGGATCAGGCCGAGCAGCCGTGGCGGAACTGGGTGACGCGGCAGTACGGATTGCCCCTGACGAATGCCGATCGGTACGCGCTGCGCTCGCCGGAGACGTTCGTCGAGGTGATCGACGCGGAGCTGATCCTCGTCTCGACGGCGGGCGCATCGGCGGCGCGGAAGGCGCAGCTGGCGTCGTTCCGGGCGTGGCTGGAGGCGGAGGGTGTTGCCTTCGCCTACGAGGAGATGGACACGGAGACGCCGGCGGCGACGCTCTACCGCGTCGCGCGGTTGCTGGCGGAGCGGTTCCGCGGGGGCATCACCGCCGACGACGTGTAGGGGCGCTGACCTCAGCGTACGATCCGCGCGGAGCGACCGCGTGCGCGGCCGATTCGACGATGCCTCGACACTCATGCCATGGTTGTCTTTTCGACCGGAGTGCCCGCCGGCACGGAGCGGAGAGATCTCGTCCGTGCCGGATTGCCGCGTCCGGATGGAAGAGATGTCTCGACCGCGCACCCCGCGGATGCTTCGCTCGACATGACAGCATGGGGTGAGGCCGCGAGGCGTCACGCGGCTCCTGTTTTGCGCTCGCCCGCGGCGGGGTGAAGCGCTTTCGTCGTTGTCGCGAGGGTGCCGGGCCCGATTGCGGGCGATGGTACACTCCCCCGCGGCAGTCATCTATACCCGTCGTTGTTTCAGCGCGACTCAGGACATTCATGCCACACGACCGCCCCACTTCGTCCCAGCATGTCAACCGGCGCGATCGCGGCGATGCCCGTTCGGAAGAATCTCGCAGCCGTTTCATCCAGCAGCCCCGCGCGGATCGGCGCGCGAATTCGTCGGCGCCAGCAACCGCCGGGGCGAGCAGTCGCTTCATCAAGCAACCGGAGCCCAGCCGGAGGAAGGCTCGCCCCTCGACACCGGCTCCGGCAAAGAGGCCGGACAGCCTGCTCGACCGTCGGTCGATGATCGCCGGCGCGGCCGCCCTCGGCGCCGGCGCGGTGGGTGGCGTGGTGTGGCTCACGTCCCGCGGGGGCGAGGACGATCCGGTGGAGGACGGCGCGTTTGTCGTGTCCACCACAGGCGCGCCCGCCTCGCCGAAGGCCACCGCCCCGATCGAGCCGACCGCCGCGCCGGAATTCGCCGGCCCGCTCCCGGCCGGGGAGCGGGTGCTGGTGGAGACGAGCGTCGCCGATCTGAGCGTCGCCATTGAGTCGGGCGCGACCACGTCGGTCGCGCTGATCGAGGCCGCGACGGACCGGTATACCCGCTACGACAACGTCTATCGCTCCGTGATCGAGCTGAACCCGGATGCCGCCGAGATCGCGGCGTCGCTGGACGCCGAGCTGGCCGACGTGCAGTCGCGAGGGCCGCTGCACGGGATCCCGGTGCTGCTGAAGGA
>JAEVYR010000649.1 GCA_023392645.1 Chloroflexota bacterium
GCGCGGTTCGACAGCGTCTTCTGCGGCAACGCGATCTGCGCGCCCAGCCGGGCGACGATCCTCAGCGGCACGCACAGCCACGTCAACGGCGTCCGCACCCTCGCTGACCGCTTCGACGGCTCGCAGGTCACCTTCCCGAAGTTGCTGCAACAGGCCGGTTACCAGACCGCGATCTTCGGCAAGTGGCACCTCGGCCACGGCGACGAAGCCGACCCGACCGGGTTCGACGCATGGACGATCCTCCCCGGCCAGGGCGCCTATCACGATCCCCGCTATTACGTGGAAGGCGAAGACACCCAGTTCGAGGGTTACGCCACCGATCTCATCACCGACTTCTCGCTCGATTGGCTGGAGCGGCGCGACCCCGAGCGGCCGTTCATGCTGATGACGCACCACAAGGCGCCGCACCGCCCGTGGGAGCCGGACGAGAAGCACGCGACGATGTACGACCACGTCGAGATGCCTTACCCGGAAACCTTCGACGACGACTACGCGACCCGCCCCGCCGCCGCGGCCGCCGAGATGCGCATCGGCCGCGACATGACCTACACCGATCTCAAGGCCGAACCGCCCGCAGGACTGTCGGAGGAAGAGCACAAGCGCTGGGCCTACCAGCGGTACATCAAGGACTACCTGCGTTGCATCGCCTCGGTCGACGACAACGTCGGCCGCATCCTCGACTGGCTCGACGCCAACGACCTCGCCGACAATACCATCGTCATCTACACCTCCGACCAGGGCTTCTTCCTTGGCGACCACGGCTGGTACGACAAGCGCTTCATGTACGAGGAATCGCTGAAGATGCCCTTCCTGATGCGCTATCCGAAGGAAATTCCGGCCGGCACCGTCGTCGACGCGATGGTCAGCAACATCGACTTCGCCCCGACCTTCCTCGACTACGCCGGACTCGATACGCCCGATGTGATGCAGGGCGTCAGCTACCGCCCGGTCACCGCCGGCGAGACGCCCGACGATTGGCAGCAGTCGATCTACTACCGCTACTGGATGCACCTCGGCGATCACGGCGTCGCCGCGCACTACGGCGTCCGCTCACCGCGCCATAAGCTCATCTACTACTACGGCCGCGCGCTGGGGACGGCGGGATCGATCGACCGCGACACCGAGCCCTACTGGGAGCTGTTCGACCTTGTCGACGACCCGAACGAGCTCCGCAATCTCTACGACTCGCCGGAGCTCGCCGAGTGCCAGGCCGCGCTCCACGCCGAGCTCGACCGCCTGATGACCGTCTACGGCGACACGCCCGTCACCTGATCGCCTCAGGGCAAGCGACCACTCCGCGCCCTCTCGACAGGCGCGGCGCGGGTGGTACCATCCCGGCGAGAGGTTCATCGCCTCGCCCACCGACATTGTGAAAGGGACATGACGGACATCATGGTCACGGCGCATTATGACGACCTCACGGTGGAAGACCTCAGCGGCGTGCTCGGGGTCAAGTGGAACAAGTTCCCCGACTGCATCGGCGCCTTCGTGGCCGAGATGGATTTCCGCACCGCACCGCCCGTGATTGACGCCCTGCAGGACCTCGTCGCGCAGGGCTTCTTCGGCTACCTGCCCGAGCAGCGGTCGGCCGAGCTCTCGGCCGCGGTGTCGAAGTGGTATGCCGACACTGCCGGCTGGGATGTTCCCGCGGAGCGGATCTACCCACTGCCCGACGTGATCAAGGGGCTCGAGGTCACCCTCACCGACTTCGCGCCGAAGGGCGGCAAGGTGATCGTGCCGACGCCGGCCTACATGCCCTTCCTCTTCGTGCCGGAGTTTCACGGGCGCGAAATCGTCCAGGTGCCGATGCACAATGATGAGGGCTACTACACCTACGATCTCGACGCCATCGATCGCGCCTTCGCCGACGGCGGTGAGGTGCTGATCGTCTGCAACCCGCACAACCCGGTCGGCCGCGTGCTCACGCGCGCCGAGATGGTGGCGATCAGCGAGGTCGTCGAGCGCCATGGCGGCCGGGTCTTCTCGGACGAGATTCACGCGCCGCTGGTCTTCGAGGGTCACACGCACGTGCCCTACGCCTCGGTCTCGGAGGCCGCCGCGAATCACACCGTCACCGCGATCGCCGCCTCGAAGGCCTGGAACCTCGCCGGGCTCAAGTGCGCCCAGATCGTCATGTCGAACGAGCGGGACGACGCATCCTGGAAGGACGGCGGCTGGTGGGCGGGCCACGGCGCCTCATCGCTCGGCGTTGTCGCCAGCACGGTGGCCTGGTCGGAGGGCCAGCCGTGGCTCAACGACATCCTCGACTACCTCGACGGCAACCGGAAGCTGATGGCGAACCTGATCGCCGAGCACCTGCCGGGCGTGCGCTACACCCCGCCGGAAGGCACCTATTTGGGCTGGCTCGACTTCCGCGAGACACCGCTCGACGGCGACCTCGCCGAATTCTTTCGGGAGCACGCGAAGGTCGCCGTCGTCGACGGCGGGGCCTGCGGCGAGGTCGCCCGCCGGTTCGTCCGCTTCAACATCGCCAAGCCCCGGCCGCTCCAGGATCGATCCATA
>JAEVYR010000341.1 GCA_023392645.1 Chloroflexota bacterium
GTGTGACGGCGCCACGAGTGGGCTGGAGATCACTCGCACCCAACGGCCGCCACAGCGACGGCACTACGACACGACATCCAGCTCCAGGCCGAGCAGCCAGGCTGCCTTTTCAATGTCCGCGACGCAATGCCCGAGCGCCAGCGCGACGTGGTGGGTCGGGCCGGTTGCGCACCAGCGTTCGAACCAGCCGCGCAGGTCGTCCGAGAAGCGAATGCGATGCTGCGAGTTGCCGATCGCCGGCACCGGCCCCGGCAGGCTCTCACCCTCGGCAGCAACCAGCTTGAGGCGCCCCTCCGCCGTCTGCGTCATGCCGAGGATCGTGACCGGTCCCTGCCACGAGCGCATCTCGACCGCCAGCCCGCCGCCGGACTTGCCGTGGAACACCGCCAGCTCGGTCAGCATCGCCTCGCCGTCGCTGATCGCGAGATGCGCCGGGCCGTCGTGGCCCATCAGGAAGAATCCCTCGCGGAAATCCATCGCGTTGAACTCGGTGAACGAGCCGCCACCGGCCAACCCGTGCATCAGCTTCATCGCCAGCGCCGTCTTGAGGTCGCCCTCGCCCGCCGCCGGGATCCCCGCCGTCGTCAGCAGCGTGTTGCCGAGGATCATGTTCGACGCCAGCTGCTCGACCTCATCGCCGCCGCTGCCTCGGTAGTAGTAGGCCAGTCCGTCGAGCGCGAAATCATCGACCAGCGACCGCATTCCGGCGGCGATCCGGGCGCCACCTTCCAAACCCTGCCGGGATATGTCGCTCGCGAGCCGCAGCAGCCCTCGCGCCTCCGCCAGCGCCACCTCCACCTGAGCCTCCGTCGCCGCCCGCGCCCGGTCGCGCACAACCTCGATTTCCAGGATCTCGACGTGCGCGCCGAGTTGGCCGGCGACGATGCCGACGTCGGTCGACATGTCGATCATCCCCGGATACGTGTGCCCGAGCATGCCGAACCGGCCCCGCCGCAGTGGCATCACCGCCGCCACGGCCCGGCACCACGCTTCGATCTCGGCCCACGCGTCCTCGTCGCCGTCGAGATGCCCGGTCACGATCCGGAACGGCACCCCCGCGCGTTGAAACACGCCCGCCAGCTCCGGAATCGGGCAGATGCCGGCGTGGGCGAGCGCCGCCCACGTGTCCGCCCGCGCGTAGTCCAGCGCCGCATCCGGCTGGAGGTTCAGCAGCAACACCGGCGCGCCCGCCCGTTGCGCCACCGGCAGCACCTGCGTGCTCGTCGCGTAGGTGCCGGACCAGCACACGAGCAGGTCGACCCGAGCCTCCGCGAAACGATCCCCCGCCGCGGCGCCGGCCCGGGCGGTGTCGACGAGACCGCCGGTCACGACCTCGCCCCACGCCTCGAGCCGATCATGGATCGCCACGAGATGCCCTTCGATCGATTCCCTCAACCCCTCGAACTGTGGCCAGTACGCCGCCAGTCCGATCCCGAACAGACCGATTCGCACTCGCTCCCGGGATTCCATCGCGCCACCTCCGCCGGTTGTGTCCAATCCGCCATCTCGGCGTCACCATACCTCGAACCATTGCAGCACGCAGCATTGCCGACCAGTCCACCACCGGCCTGTGGCATACTGCGAAACACCGGTCACGATGCGCGAAGGCATCGCCAGCCGCGAAGGGGGGAGGAACCGCACCATGGATCACCACGCGCCCGGCGGAACCGCCAACCCGTGTCCCAGGGGCACCATGGTGCGCGACGTCATCGTCGCCAAGGCAATCGAGGATCTCGAACCGGCTCTCGCGCTCGACCTCGGCTGCGGCACCGGCGCCAACACGATCATGCTCGCCCGTGCCGGCTGGGATGCCACCGGCCTCGACGCCTCGCCCGGCGCGATCCGCCTCGCCACCGACGCCGCTCGCACCGCCGGCGTCGACGCGCGCTTCATCACCTCCGACATTCTCGAGTGGCAGCCCGACCAGCTCTACGACCTCGTCATCCTGACCTACACGCTGCCCGGCGGCGGCCGCTCGCATCAGGTGATGGCCGCCGCTCTCCGCGCGCTTTCGCCCGGTGGCACCCTCATCGCCGTCGAGTGGGACCATTCGATGGCCGAGCGCTGGGGGCTCGACGACGACGCCTTCCCCTCCCCGGCCGATCTCGCCTCGATGGTGCCGGGGATGGTCGTCGAAACCGCCGAGTCGCGCAGCGTCTCGCTGATGGCCAGCAGCGACAGCGGACCCTGCGAGGACTGCGAATCGACCGTGATCGCCTACCTCCGCGCCCGCAAGCCCGAAGAAACCGGCTGACATTCCGCAACGACGATCCCCTGCCAGACAGATCGTCGCCCCACAGTGCCATGGAGACCACCAGATGCCAGGACGCGCAGCCGACGGTTCTCGCCTGACCCCCGACGAGGCCCTCGAAGCCCTGATGGCGGGCAACCGGGAGTACCTCGATACCACCATCGCCCCGATCGACTACTCCGCCGCGCGCATCGCCGCCGCCGGTGAGCAGTGGCCCATCGCCGGCATCCTCGGCTGCGGCGACGCCCGCGTCGGCGCCGAGCTGATCTTCTCGCGCGGGCCGGGCGAGCTCTTCATGGTCCGCCTCGCCGGCAACTTCCTCAGCGACTACGGCCTCGCCAGCCTGGAGTACAGCGTCGAGTTCCTCGAGGTGCCGGTGCTGATGGTGATGGGGCATACCCACTGCGGCGCGGTGACGGCGGCGGTGAAGGTGGTGCAGGAGCGCATCGACCTGCCCGGGCGGCTGTTCGTGCTGACCGATGCGATCGAGCCGTCGGTGATGATCGCCCAGAAGACGAATCCCGACGACCTGCTGACGGCAGCGATCGAGGAAAACGTGCGACGGCAGGTGCACCGTCTGCGGACCATCTCGCCGGTGATCAACGCGGCGCAGGAGCGCGGCGCCGTCAAGGTCGTCGGCGCGATCTACGACATGGATACCGGCGAGGTCCGCCTGCTGGACGAGTGAGAGCCAGGCGAAAGGGATGAAGGGTCATGCGGGGCCTTCGCTGCTCGGCCCTACACCAGCGCCTCGCCGTCGCGCGCAATGATGCGGCCCCGCTTCATCACCAGGTGCCGCGCCGGGCGGCTGATCACCGCCTCGACGTGCGTCTCGCCGTCGACCAGCATCAGGTCGGCGTCCGCGCCCTCGCGTAGCCCGTACCCGTCCGCCTTCATTACCCCGGCGCCCCCTTCGGTCGCGACCCGGATCACGTTCTCGATATCGTCGTCGCGCCGCAGGTTGTTGCGGTAGATCACGATGAACACCCGTTCCAGCATGTCCGGCGTGTTGAGCGGCCCCCACGAATCGCGGATGCCGTCGTTGCCGGTGCAGAGGCGCACGCCCCGCGCGGCCAGCTCCTTGATGTTCGGGATCGCTCGATGCCCGCCGGGACCGTGCGTCATGATCGCGATGTCATTCTCCAGCAGGAGCTCCACCAGCCGCCCCAGTCGGACATCGTCCACCCCGCCGAGCGCGAAGGCGTGGCTGATCACCACCCTGCCCTGGTAGCTGAGCGCCTTCGTGCGCTCGGCGATCAGCTCGATCGAGAACGCGCCCAGCTCGCCCGGCTCGTGCAGGTGAATGTCGACATCGACATCGTATTTGTCCGCGAGACCGAACACCGTGTCGAGATGGCGGACCGGATCGCGGTCGATCGTCGATGGATCGAGACCGCCCATCACCTCGGCGCCGTTGCGCAGCGCGCCCTCCAGCAGGTCGACGGTGCCCGGACGAACCAGCATCCCGCTCTGCGGAAAGGCGACCACCTGCATCGTCAGCGCGTCGGCCAGTTCCGCCTGCGTCCGCTTGACGCCCTCGAAGCCGGCGAGCCCGATCTCGGTGTCGATATCGACGTGGGTCCGGATATGAGTGGTGCCGCTCGCGATCGCCGCGCGGGCGTGGCGCATCGACTGCTGGTGCGAGTCGATCCCCTCCTCGCGGCGCAGGCGGCGCTCATTTTCGATCATGTCGAGCAGGTTCGGGCCGACATCGTGCCGGTGCCAGCCGAGGCCCATCAGCGTCTTGTCCATGTGGGTGTGGGCATCGACCAGCCCGGGAAAGACGAGCCGCCCGCCGCCATCGATGACATCGAGGCCGGTGGCCGCCGCGCCCGCATCAGGACCAATCGCGGCGATCGCGCCATCCCTGACCACGATGTCGACCGCTTCCAGCCGGTCCATCGTCCGCACATCCCGGATCACCCAGCTCCTCGTCATCGCTCGCTCCCTGATTTGGTATACCATCTTCCAGTCGGATTCAGGGTACCGCGTGGAACGCGATCGCGCGAGGCTCCGGCGGGGTGAGACTGTGGGCGCCGAACGTATCAACACGCCGGTCTCCGACGATCGGATGGTGGACCGTATCGCGGTGTTCCACCCGAGGTCAAAGCGGTGTGGCACCCGCATGCCAGCTCATGGGGCGGGGGTGGAAGCCGGCGATTCGCTGGTGAGCCGTGTCGCCTGGATCTCCGCGCGTGGCTCGTCAACCATTTGGACGCCGTTAGGGAAGAAGTACTGAGCGTGCAACAATCCGGACACAGTGGAGCCGCTCTCGGCAACGGTGAGGACCTCCCTCAGCACCGACGTGCCCTCGACATAGCCGCCCATGGGTGGGTTGCGATTCGGAACCTGGACAATGAGCTCTGCGGAGCGCTCGTTGGTGGGCTGCCAAACGCCGATGCCGCTTCCGCAACATGACGTCGCGCTGAGGTAGGTGCCGTCGGTATGGAAGACCTGTCGCACCTTGGCCCCCTGGGCGAGAGGCGCCGGGTCCTGTACCCAAACACCCACGAGCGGATGCGTCGCCACATCACCTTCGGCGGCGTCCAGCGAGTCAGACACGATCCGTGTGCCGCTGATCCCCGCGGCGTGGTCGGCATGGAAGCCGACACCGTTCGGGTAGAACCGCTGCATCTCGTACGTCCCGGCAAAGGTGGTGCCGTCGCCGCCGAGCGTGAACGTGCTTTCAAGCGTGGCCCAGCCCTGCAGGTACCCTTCCGGGAGCGTCGCCGCCTGGCGCCGGCCCGATTCATTGCGATTCGGCCACTCGACAAGCACTTCGCCGCTACCCGCGTCGGTCGCGCGCCACACGCCGACGCCCGTGCCCTGCAACGTGTTGATCTCGATGTATGTCCCGTCAGCGTGGAACGCCGCCATGGAAGGCGGGCCAACCGCTGGCTGCAGCGTCCACGCCCCCACGATCGAGTGTGTCGCCTGATCGACGGAGGCGGTAGCCGCTGGCGCATCGAAGCCGAGCCGCGTGCCGGTGAACGTCCCTTCTGGCTCGACCGGAACGAGCTCGCCGCCGGGCAGGAACTGCTGCAGGTGGTAGGTGCCGGAGAAGCTCGTGCCATCTTCACTCGCGGTGAACGTGCTCCGCATCGTCGTCGAGCCGTCCATATATTCCACCTCGCGTCCGACAGGGTCGCCGATCCCGCCCGTCGCGCCGGCATCCTCCTCCAGGCGCCCGGGCGCGTTGCGGTTCGGCCACTCGACGATGACCTCGGCGGACCGCTGGCCGGTCGGTCGCCACATCCCAATCCCGGTGCCCTGCAGCGGGTCGATCTCGACGTAGGTGCCATCGGCGTGGAACACAACACGGGTCTGCACGCCTGGATCCGGGTCCAGCCGCCAGGCGCCCACAAGCGGGTGTGACGCCAATTCGGCCCGGATGTCCGCGTCGATGGGGAATCCCGGCGCCAGGGCCGGGACGTCATCGTCCGACCCGCCCGGCAGGATTTGCAGCGCGCCGATCACCGCGAGCGCGACGAGGGCAAGTATGACAACCCAAGAGCCCCACACCACCGCGCCGGACGCCCAGCCCCACCGCGGAAGATGTCGGGGCACGGGGATGCCCCGATTGCTCCTGCCTCGCATCCAGCCACGCCGCGCCGGTCCGATCGCCGCAGAGGCGCCCGTCGCGGATCGTTCAGAAGCGCCGTCGTTCAGGAGCGCGCGCTCCAGGCGCTCGACGAAGACCGGGTCCGGAGCAGTGCGCCGGCCAAGGTCGTCGAACCAGCGGAAGGTGGCGAGCAGGGCCGGATCGACGTCGCTGCCGGTCGGCGGCTCGCCCATGGCGATCTCGTCGAGCGCGCGGTTCAGGGCGTCGGCGTCATCGCGATGCATACCGGTCCCTCCCGTTCTCGGGATCTCCGACGATCTCACGAAGCCGGGCGTATGCCCGGACCTGACCGATCTTGACGGAGGCCAGGCTGCATTCGAGCACTTCGGCGATCTCGGGACCTGTCAGCCCCGCGAGGCGGAGCTCGAGGATGCGCGCCTGTTTCGGGACCAACTGGGCGAGCAGCGCGTGGACCGATCGGTCGCCATCCGCTGCGAGCGCCTGATCCTCCGGGCTCGGCGACAGGTCGACGATTTCCCCGGCGCCGTCAATCGGCCCGTCGGGACGTCGGGCGCGATAACTGTCCGTAATGACGTTGTGGGCGATCGCGAACAGCCAGCTCCGGAAGGCCCGGTCGTCGCGACAGGTGTGAATGCTTCGCATGGCCCTGAGGAAGATCTCGCTGGTCGCGTCTTCCGCGGCATGGTGGCTACCCAGCCGGTGCGCGCAATAGCGAAACACGGGGTCGACGTATTGATGGTAAAGCGCAGCGAACGCCTGCCGATCCTGCCTCGCACGGGCGACGAGGTCAGCTCCGCCCGCACCGCTGGGCGGCGCGACGGCCCCTGGCTGGTGATGTGGCGCGGGCCCCCTCGACCCGACGGATCTCCCGAGTCGCCGGAGAACTGGTTCACCGAGGTAGACGGAACCTCCGGCGGAATGGATACATACACCGTGACCGCAGCGCCGCATCGTCGCTGCGGAGGGGCCGGATTGCCGCCCGGCCATGTGGTCACCTCGATCTTCTCTATTCTCCGACAGCGCCGCGGATGGCGCATCCAGCAGCTGACCGATTCCTGACCCTTGCGGAACCTGGTTGCCCATCGGTCCGTCCGGGCCTGCTGGCGTGGCGGTGGAGGGCCGGTGGGCGCCGGCCCTCCACCGGGCAAAGCCCCTCGCGGGGCTGGCCGCGCCGTGCTACTCGTCGAACCAGATCGCGCTCAAGCCGCCTCTGAGCATCTCGCCCACAGTGACCGGATCCCTGGCGACCTGGCCGGATGCGCTCGTTTCGATCGCTGTCGAATCGAAGTCGGGCCACCCCGCCACTCCGATGGCGGCCGCGGCTTTCGCCGCCTCTTTCTTCGCCACCTGGTCCGCCAGTGACGAAGGGGCGAAATCCGGCCATCCGGCGGCTTCCTCCACGGCCGCGGCGTTTGCCGCCTCTTTCATCGCCACCTGGTCCGCCAGTGACGAAGGGGCGAAATTCGGCCATCCGGCGGCTTCCTCCACGGCCGC
>JAEVYR010000028.1 GCA_023392645.1 Chloroflexota bacterium
CGCTGCAGGAGGCTGGTCTCAAGTCGCCGATCGCCAAGTTCCTGAGCGAAGCGGAGATCGAGGCACTGACCTCCGGCATCGGCGCGACGGAGGGCGACCTCGTCCTCATCGTCGCCGACCAGCCCGACGTGGTCGCGGCGACGCTTTCGACGCTGCGGCTCGAGTTCGGGGAGCGCCTGGAGCTCGCCGACCCGAACGTCCTTGCGTTCTGCTGGGTGGTCGAGTTCCCCCTGCTGGAGTGGGACGACGAGGGCCAGCGCTGGGACGCCACGCACAACCCGTTCTCGAACTATTTCGAGGAAGACGAGCCGCTGCTCGACACCGATCCCGGCAACGTGCGCGCGAAGCAGTACGATCTCGTCGGCAACGGCTTCGAGCTCGGCGGCGGCAGCGTCCGGATTCACAACCGGGCGAAGCAGGAGCGCATCTTCGAAATGATGGGCCACACGAAGGACGCCCAGCAGGAGCGCTTCGGCGCGATCCTCGACGCGCTTGAGTTCGGCGCGCCGCCGCATGGCGGCATCGCCCCCGGCATCGACCGCCTGATCATGGTCTTCGCCCACGAGGAGAACATCCGCGAGGTGATGGCCTTCCCGAAGAACCAGCGCGGCGTCGACCTGATGTTCGAGGCGCCGGACGCGGTCGACCAGCAGCAGCTCGACGACCTCGGCCGCACGGTCCGGCAGGATCTCGTCGAGGAGGCGTCGGAGGAGCTCAGCCGAGTCGCGCAGCAGGCGACCGACGCCGAGGAGGCACTCCAGGAAGAGCACGCATAGCACGCAAGGAGGCGACAGATGACGCAACCAGGAGGATCGAAGCACGACAACGGCGTCACCATCGAGACGGTGACGCTGGGCGCGGTCATCGGGGCGGGGCTTGGCGTCGCGCTCGGCGTGGCGATGCACGACACCGCCGTCGGCATGGTGGCCGGCATCGCGATCGGCGTCGCCCTGGCGCTTGCCTGGAGCTCACTGAGCAACCGCACGGACCACTGACCGGCCGACCGGACAATCCGTAGACCCGGAATTGTTCTTCGAATCTGAACAGGATTGCGCTTCCCGGTACCCGAATCCCTCGCGGCATCCGTCGACCCGTGCCTTCGGGGCCTGGGCTGAGCCGGCCTCACGGTCGAGCAGACTCTCGTCGGCGAGGCATCAGGGAAGCTCAGCCGGGGTGCCCAGCAGGCCACCGACGCCGAGAAGCGCTTCACGCAGAGACGGAGGAGTCTGGCACGTCGCATGCGGCGCAAATTTCCGAGAGGAGATGCCGCATGACCGAGCCGGGCAGACCCAATCAGGACAGCAACGATATCTCTGCGAAGAGCATGGCAGTCGCGATCGCCATGGGCATTGCCCTGGGCACGCCGATCTGGATCGCGCTCGACAGTCTCGGTGTGGGCATCGGCATCGGCGCCGGCATCGCCATTGCGATCGGTATTGCCATCGCGACTGGGTTGGGCGAAGCGCGCAAGATCGGGCGCGATTCGAACGGCGCGTGACGCGTCACGCTGGCGCGAACATCTCCCGCAGCAGCTCCTCGGCGACGGCGGCTTCGTTCCAGGGCACGTGCTCGAAGCCCCAGATGATGCTCGTCTCGTGCCCCTTGCCCGCCAGCAACACGCAATCCCCTGGCTTCGCGATCTCGAAAGCCCGCCGGATCGCCTCCCGCCGGTCGGTGATCGCCAGCACCGACTCGCCTCGCACCGCTCCCGCCGCGACCGCTCCCGCCACAATCTCCTCGTTGATCGTTTCGGGATCCTCGTGACGCGGATCCTCGGCTGTGATGATCGTGAGATCGGCCAGCTCGGCACACACCGCTCCCTGCAACGGGCGTTTGGTCGTGTCCCGCTCGCCCGCGCTGCCGGTGACGACGATCAGGCGACCATCCGAATACTGTCCCCGCAGCAGGGTGAGGATCGTGCGAATCGACTCCGGCGTGTGCGCGTAGTCGACGATAACCCGGAACGGCTGGCCGGCGTCGATCGGCTGCATCCGTCCCGTCACCGGTTTCGCCCCGGCGAGCGCCCGGGCGGCGTCCGCCAGCGGCACGCCGACGCTCATCGCCAAGCCGATGGCGCAGAGCGCGTTGGCGACGTTGAACGCGCCGGGCATCGGCAGGGCAAGACGCATCGTGTTGTTGCGGGCCACGACATCGAATGACACGCCTGTACCTGCATGGTCGATCCGCGCGGCCCGGAGGTCGGCGTCGTTGCCGGTCGCGCTGTAGGTCAGCATCCGCGCGCCCGCTGCGAACGGCGCGACGGCGCGTGCACCCTCGTCGTCGATGTTGAGGACGACAACACCGTCGCTTTCTGCCACCCGCTCGAGCAGCATCGCCTTCGCGCGCCGGTAATTCTCGATCGTCTTGTGAAATTCGAGGTGTTCGCGGGTGATATTCGTCACCCCGCCGGCGACAAACCGCACGCCGTCGAGCCGGTGCGTCGCCAGCCCGTGCGAGGTCGCCTCCAGCACGGCGAACTCCGTGCCCGCGTCGACCATCTCACGCAGGGCGCGCTGCACCGTCACCGATTCCGGCGTCGTCTGGTGACCGAGATCGTGGGTCGTGCCGTCGCCGATCCGAATGCCGACCGTACCGATGCCGCCCACCTGCCGGCCGGTGCCCGCGAGGATGCCTTCCAGCATCGCCGCGGTCGTCGTCTTGCCGTCGGTGCCGGTGATGCCGATCACCGTCAGCTCGCGTGACGGGTCTCCGTAGAACGCGCGCGACACCGGCGCCAGCGCCGCCCGCGACGTGCCGGGCACGACGATTTGCGGCACGTCCACGGACATCGGCCGCTCGACCAGGATGGCCGAGGCGCCGTTGGCCACCGCGCTGTCCACGTAGTCGTGCCCATCAAAGTCGCCACCGACGAGCGCCGCGAACAGCATGCCGGGCGTCACGCCGCGGGAATCGTAGGTGATGCCGCCGACAGGGGTGCCGGCCGCGCCACGCAGCGCTGCGCCGGGGACCATCGCGGCGAGCTCACCGAGCGCGACCGATCGGGACGGGTCGATGCTGTTGCGGGTCATGCGTTATCCAGGGATGAATCCGAGCCGGCGCGCCAATGCGGGCAACACCGGGACGTACCGTCGCTCCACGGCCTCAGGATACGCCACGATGTCGCCTCCGAAACCAGTCTTGAAGCGATACAGGCCGCGCCAGTCCTTGCCGGAGGTACCGGCGATATGCGCGTGGTCCTCGGTGGTGGTCGAGTCGGGATCCTGCCGGGGAATGCCCCAGAGGTCGTAGGTCGTCGCGCCGCGCTCTCGGGCCCACCGCATCGCCTCGTACTGGATCGCCAGCCCGGCGCCGTTGGAGCGGTGCTCGGTGGACGATGCGCCGTAGAGATAGATCGCCTCCTGGCCGAACCGGGCGACGATCAGCGCCGCCGCGAGCTCGCCCTCGGCGGTGATCGCCTGGAACAGCGCGGCATCATCCCCGAATGCCTCCAGCACGCCGGCGTAATAGCGCTCGGGATGAATCAGGAAATCGTTGCGCGCCGATGTCTCGCGCAGGAGCGCGTAGAAACCGGCGAGGTTCGCCGGTGTCGGCTCGACGGCCGCGATCGTCACTCCGCGCCGCGGGGCCAGGCGAACATTGTATCGGGTTTTCTGGTGCATCTGCTTGAGCAGCGGCTCATCGTCCAGCAACGGCACCTTCACGGTGCGCAGGGGCTGCACGGCGCCGTCAGCCGGGACCAGGTGCCCCTCCCGGCACGCCGCGCCCAGCGTCTCGGCGCAATCGCCCTCGATGATCACGCTGATCGCGCGATGCCGGCGCGCCGTCCGGTCGATGCCGGCACGCAGCGCGGGCCAGATCGCTTCCCGGTCTCCGGTCATGACCGGGCCGCGCGGAATGTAGCCGATGCTCACCGGCCCCCGGTGCCGGAACAGAACCTGGGCCATGCCCACCCCACCGGGCCCGCTGACATCGACCCGCTCGGGCTCCCAGCCCTGACCGCGCTTGAACTCGCCCCACGCCCAGGATTGAAGAAGATGACCATGATGTTCGAGTAGCTGTGCGTCCCAATGCTTCGCGGAAGCCACGTTGGATAAACCTTTCGGGCATGTGCGCTCGATCGTTCTGCGATTGAGAACGCACAGGCACCGCGTTCCGTTGCGGTCGGAGCGGGATTACCGCGGGAACGGGAGTAATCCACGACGAATGTAGACGCTGGTTGCGGGGAAGCGTCACGAGATGTGCGAGCTGCGAGGGGTGACCATGCAGTCTGACCTCTGTCGCCTGCACGGTTGTACTCTTTTCGCGGGCAACTCGCAAGGCACGATCAGGGAACCTGCCGCTCAACCGGCGATGATACCCAGACGCCGCGCGATGCCGGGCAGCAGTGGCACGTAGCGGCGCTCCAGCGCCGGCGGATACGCCACGATGTCGCCTCCGAATCCGGTCTTGAATCGGTAGAGACCGCGCCAGTCCTCGCCTTTCGTCCCGGCGATCTGGTTCGAGCCGGCGGCGGCGACACTCTCCGGGTCCTTGTCGGGGATGCCCCAGAGATCGTAGATTGTCGCGCCGCGCTCGCGCGCCCACGTCATCGCCTCGAACTGGATCGCCGCGCCCGCGCCGTGCGCGCGGTGCGTGGTCGACGACGCACCGTACATGTAGATGCCCTCGGTGCCGAACACCGCGGCAATCAACACCGCCGTCAGCGTGCCCTCCTCGTTCCACGCCCCGAGCAGCAAGGCATCGTCGCCGAACACGTCGAGAAAGTCCGCGTAGTAGTCGAGCGAGTGCACCGCGAACTCGTTGCGTTGCGCCGTATCCTGCATGATCCCGTAGAACTCGGCGACAGACTCCGGCGTGACCGGCATCCTGCGGAACGACACGCCGCGCCGGCTGGCGAGCCGGATGTTGTAGCGGGTCTTTTGGTGCATCTGCTTGAGCAGCACATCGTCGTCGTCCGGCAGCGGCACCTTCACCGTGCGTGCCGGCTGCACGTGCGCCGGCCCCTTGACCATGCCGGCGTCGCGATAGGTTCCCGTCAGCGGCACCGGCGCGTTCGGCTCGACGATCACGCCTATCGCCCGACGGCGACGGCCGATATCGTCGATCGCGCGCCACAGCTCCCGCCAGAGCGCCTCCGGATTGCCCGCGATCACCGGTCCGCGCGGGATATAGCCGATGCTCACCGGCCCCTTCGCGCGGAAGAGCACCTGCGCCATCGCGGTGCCATCGGCGTTGTCGACGAGCACGCGCTCCGGCTCCCATTGGTGCCGATACTTGAAATCGCCCCATCGCCACGATTGCAGCATGTGACCGCCAAGCTCGCGCAGGCGGTCATCCCACTGAACGTCGGGCGACAGCGGTGAGGTGGTGCCGTGGTCGTGTATTTCGGGGGCCCCCTTCGGATACGTGTTCATCGCCCTGGCATCGTGG